>DAOPQX010000358.1:0-3828 GCA_035348395.1 Vicinamibacterales bacterium
ACCCCTGGTCCCTCCGCGACGGTCCGCCCGGACGGCGGGCTGGCCGACCCCAAGGACAAGCTCGCGGCGTTCACGGCCGTGCAGGAGGCCGGGGCCCTGATTGCCGACGGCGATCACGAGCAGGCCGCGCAGCGGCTCGAGGCCGCGATCCGGGGCGAGCCCGACATGCCCCAGGCCCTGCTGATGCTCGGCAGCTGCTACACCGAGCTCGGACGGCGGAAGGAGGCCCGGTCGAAGTTCGACCAGGTGCTCCGGAAGGATCCGCAGAGCGTGCAGGCGCTGATCGGCATGGCCAACGTCCTGCTGGAGGACGGGCAGGCCGACGACGTGGTGGCACTGTGCAGGCGGACGCTCTCCATCGACCCGCGCAACACGCAGGCGTACACGCTCCTCGGCGACGTCTACATCGGGCGGCACGAGCCGTCGAAGGCGCTGCCGTACCTCGAGAAGGCCGTCGAGATCCAGCCCAAGATCACCCAGAACCGGCTGAACCTGGCTGCCTGCCTGGTCGAGGTCCGGCAGCTGCCCCGCGCGCAGGCACTGCTGCAGGAAATCCTGGCCGCCCAGCCCGGGTTCCCGGGAGCGCAGTTCAACCTGGGCGTGCTGTACGAGGAACTGCAGCGGCCGGAGGAGGCCCGTGCCGCGTACCTCGCGGAAATCGGCAACAACCCCAACGCCTTCAAGGCCAGGTTCAACCTGGGAAAGATGCAGGCGGCGTCGGGCGACTGGACGGGGTCTGCCGAGCAGATGCGGGAAGTCGTCCGCATCGCGCCCAGGCGGCCGGAAGGATACCTGTTCCTGGCCCGCGCGCGACTGCAGCAGTCGGCACCCATCGACGAGGTGGAAGTGCTTGCCGACCAGGGCCTGGCCCGGGCGAGCACCCCCGAGCTGAAGGCGCTGGGGTGGTTCGTGAAGGCCGATGTTTACGGGCGCCGCGGCCGGCCCGACCGGGTCAAGGCCGCCCTGGGCAACGCCCAGGCGGAGCTTGCACGGCAGCCGCGCGCGGCCGGCGCAGAGCCCAGGCACTGAAGCCGCGGGGTCGCATGCCCGTCGAGGACCGGAGGAGATTTCGCAGATGGATCGAGCCGTGCACGGCATGCCGAGCACCGTGAGCCGCGTGGCGTCCTCTGTCGTCGTGGTCATTCTCATCGGCGCCGTGGCATCGGCTGCCGGGCAGGGAAGGCCGCCGTTCCAGTCGCCCGTCCGCGCCGAGATCGTGGCGTCACCGCCCGCTTCGAAGAACGGCGCGGCGTGGCTCGGGATCCGCCTCGTGATGAACGAGGGCTGGCACGTGTACTGGACCAACCCCGGGGATTCGGGCGGCCCGCCCGCGGTGCACTGGGAACTGCCCGCGGGGCTGTCAGCCGGTCCGCTCGGGTGGCCGCTGCCCGAGCGCATTCCCTTCGACCGGATGGTCAACTTCGGGTACTACGGCGAAGTCGTCCTGCCAGCCCGCCTGAGCGCGGACGGCGGGCGCTGGCCGGGCGGACCCTTCACCGTGAACGCCCAGGTGAGATGGGTCGCGTGCAGGGACATCTGCGTGCCGGGGCGGGCCGCGCTCTCGAAGGACCTGCCGGCGGGCTTCGCCACCTCGAGGCCGGACGGCGACCTCCTCCGGCGCGCTGTCGCGCAGGTTCCCGTTCCCGCACCGCGAGCGTGGAGGCTGAGCGGAACGAGTGCCGGCGACACCTTCACGGTCGCACTCGAGACGGGCAGGGGCGAGAAGGCCGTCACGTTCTTCCCGCTGCTCCCCGGGCAGGTGGAGGCGGCCGCCCCGGTGGAGGCGACGCCCACCCCCCGCGGCGCGTCGCTCACGCTCAGGAAGTCGGCGTACCTGTCGAAACCGATCGCGTCGTTGAAGGGCGTGATCGTGGTCGGTGGCCGCGGCTACGAAGTGGACGTGCCGCTGCGCCCGGTGCCCTCCAACCCCGCGGAGGGGCACCGCCAACACTAGTCCACAACCAGGAGCCCCCGATGAAGAAGCTGATCGTCTCGTGCCTGGCCAGGGGCGTGACCGAGCAACTCGGGACTCGCCCCTACTCCGGCGCGGCGATCCCCGCCTCCGCCAGCACGGGTTCGCGCCCCGTCTTCCGCCGCGCCAGCCAGTCCTGCAGCCGCTCCATGTAGACGTAGAAGACGGGCGTGACGTAGAGCGTCAGCGTCTGCGACACCAGGAGGCCGCCGACCACCGCGAGCCCGAGCGGGCGCCGCGCCTCCGACCCGGCCCCCCACCCGAGCGCGATCGGCAGCGTCCCCATCAGCGCCGACATCGTGGTCATCATGATCGGGCGGAAGCGCACCCGGCAGGCGTCGTAGATCGCGTCGGCCGCGCTCAGCCCGAGCCGCCGCCGCTCGACGGCGAAGTCGACCATCATGATGCCGTTCTTCTTCACCAGGCCCACCAGCATGATGACGCCGACGAACGCGTAGATGTTGAGGTCGTGGCGGAACAGCAGCAGCGTGAGCAGCGCCCCGAAGCCGGCCGCCGGGAGGCCCGAGAGGATCGTGAACGGGTGGATGAAGCTCTCGTAGAGAATGCCGAGCACCACGTAGATCACGAAGATCGCGAGCGCGAGCACCCAGCCGAGGCCGGTCATCGACTCCTGGAAGGCCTGCGCCGTCCCCTGGAAGCTGCCCGCCACGGTGTCGGGGAGCGTCTCACGCGCCACCGCCTGCACGCGGGCCACCGCGTCGCCCAGCGACACCCCGGGCGCCAGGTTGAACGACAGGGTGACCGAGGGAAGCTGCCCGGTGTGGTTCACCGAGAGCGGGCCTGCGGTCTGGCGGGCCGACACCACCGCCGAGAGCGGGACCAGGTGGTTCTGAGGCGCCTGCACGTAGAGCAGCGACAGCGCCGCGGGGTCGCGCTGGTACCGCGGCGCCACCTGCATGATCACCTGGTACTGATCGTCGGGCGCGAAGATCTGCGACACCTGGCGCGACCCGTAAGCGGAGTTGAGCGCCAGCTCCACCTGGTCGACGGTCAGCCCCAGGGCGGCTATCCGGTCGCGATCCAGCTCCACGTCAATCTGCGGATTGCTGAGCTGGAGGTCGCTGCTCACGTCCTCGATTCCCTCGAGCCGGCGCAGGGCCGCCTCGAAGTTCGGCGCCACGGCGTACAGCTCGTGGGTATCGGGATCCTGCAGCGTGAACTGGTACTGGCTGCGCGTCATCATGCCGCCGATCCGGATGGCTGGCGGGTTGGTGAGGAACACGCGGATGCCTGGGATCTGGGCGAACTTCGGCCGCAGTTGCGCGATGACCTGATCGGCGGTGAGCGTGCGCCGCTCGCGCGGCACCAGATCGACGTTCAGCCGGCCGCCCGACCCGAACGCGTTCGCCGTGTAGCTGGCGACGTTCGGATCGTTCGCCAGGATGTTCATCACGTCCTTGACCCGCGCCACGGTGGCGTCGAAGCCGAGGCCCTGGATCGTCTCGATCTGCCCGCTCAGCTGCCCCGTGTCCACCGCGGGGATGAACCCCATCGGCATCACCGTGAACAGGTACACCGTGCCGGCCAGCAGCAGCGCCGACAGCACCATCGTCGTGCCCTTGAAGCGGATGGCCAGCCGCAGCGACCACGAGTAGCCCCGAAGCCACGCATCGAACATCCGCTCGGTGGCCTGGTAGAGGCGGCCGTGGCGGATCGCGTGCGGCGCCTTGAGGAACCGGCTGCAGAGCATCGGCGTCAGCGTGAGCGACACCAGGCCCGACACGAGGATCGCGGCGCCGATGGTGACCGCGAACTCGTGCATCAGCCGGCCCACCACGCCGCCCATGAAGAACACCGGGATGAACACGGCCGCCAGCGACAGCGTCATCGAGACG
>DAOPQX010000359.1:0-3817 GCA_035348395.1 Vicinamibacterales bacterium
GATCACGCGGACGTGCGGCAGCGCCTCGGCCTCCGCCCGCAGCCAGGGAAAGCAGGCCTCCAGCTCGCGCGGGAGCGGCTTGTTGTCGGGCGGCGCGCACCGCGCGGACGCGCTGAGGAAGGCGCCAACCAGGCGCAGGCCGTCGTCGGCCCGCGTCGAAGTGGGCTGGCTGGCGAAGCCGGCGCGGTGAAGCGCCCTCGCGAGGAAGTCGCCCGAGCTGTCGCCGGTGAACATGCGGCCGGTCCGGTTCGCCCCGTGCGCGGCCGGGGCCAGGCCGACGATGAGCAGGCGCGCGCCGGGGTCGCCAAACCCCGGGACGGGGCGGCCCCAGTAGATCTCGTCGCGGTGGGCGCGCTTCTTCTCCCTGGCGACGCGCTCGCAGTACGCGCGCAGCCGGGGACAGCGGGTGCAGGCGACGATCTGTCGCTGCAGGAGGACGAGGGAACCCACACTCTGCCGGCTCACGGCTCCAGGCTCACGGCTCAGGACATCGCGGCGGCTCAGACCCGGAGCCTTGAGCCTACCCGATCAGCAGCGGGTTCTCCAGCATCCGCGTCAGCGTCTGGAGGAAGCGGGCGCCCTGCGCGCCGTCGGCGACCCGGTGATCGACAGACAGCGTCAGCTTCATGCGCCGGCCGATCTTCACCTCGCCGCCCTCGGCCACCGGCACCTCGCGCACGGCGCCGACGGCGAGGATGGCCGCCTCGGGCGGGTTGATGATCGCCGAGAACTCCTCGATCCCCATCATGCCGAGGTTCGAGATCGAGAAGGTGCTGCCCGTGTACTCGTGCGGCTGCAGGCGGCGGCTGCGGGCGCGCTCGGCCAGCTCGCGGGCCTCCTCCGCGATGTCGAGCAGCGACTTGCTGTCGGCGTCGCGAATGACCGGGGTGATCAGGCCTTCCTCGATCGCCACCGCCATCCCGATGTGCACCCGGGTGAACTGCTTGACGCGGTCGCCGGCGAACGAGGCGTTGACCTCGGGGTGGCGGCGCAGCGCGCTCGCCGTCGCCTTGATGATCACGTCGTTGAGCGAGACGGGGTAGTTCTCGTCGCGGAGGGCCTTGTACGCCTCCCAGGCGCGATCCATCCGCACGTCCACGGTCAGGTAGAAGTGCGGCACCGGCGCCTTGCTTTGCACGAGCCGTTTCGCGATCGTCCGCCGCATCGACGACAGCTCGATTTCCTGCACCTCGCCCACCTGCACCGCGGCCGCCGGGGCCGACGGTGCGGGCGCCTTCGCCTGCTCGATGGCGGCCTCGATGTCGCGCCGGATGATCCGCCCCTGCGGGCCGCTTCCCTGCAGCGAGCCGATGTCGATGCCGGCGTCGGCCGCCATGCGCAGCGCGAGCGGCGAGGCGCGAAGGCCGCGGCCGCCCTCGGCGGGCGGCGCCTCGGGCGCCGGGGCAGGCGCGGGCGCCGGCGAGGGACGGGGCCTCTGCGCGGGGCGCCGCGCCTGGGGAGCGGACGGCCGCGCGGCTGCAGCGGGGCGCGCCTCGGCCTCACGCGGCGGCGCCGCCGCGGGGGCGGCGGCCTTCGCGCCTTCCGCCTGCTCGAGCAACGCCGAGATGTCCTCGTCGGGCGACCCGATCACCGCGATCAGCGTGCCGATCGGGACCGTCGCTCCCTCCTCCGCGATCAGCTTCCGGATCGTGCCGTTGGAGTAGGCCTCCATCTCGACGGTGGCCTTGTCGGTCTCGACCTCGGCAAGCGTCTGGCCCGTCTCGACCTTGTCCCCTTCTTTCTTGAGCCACCGGAGGATCTTGCCCTCCTCCATCGTGTCGCTCAGCTTCGGCATGACCACGCGGGAAGCCATACGTGCTCCTTCACAAGCAGCGGACAGCGGACAGCGGAACGTGGCGCAGGGCTTCAGCCCCGCGGAAACCAGCGTGCGCGACGACGACGTCCCGCAGGGCCAAAGCCCTGCGCTACGCCTCTCGGCCTCTAACCCTAGTCCAGGTACAGGACCTGCCGCACCGCCTCGATGACCCGGCCCGGCTGCGGCATCGCCAGGTGCTCGAGGTTCTTCGCGTACGGCATCGGCACGTCGGCGCCGGTCACCCGGCTCACCGGTGCGTCCAGGTCGTCGAACGCCTCGTGGTGGACCAGGTAGGCGAGCTGCGCGCCGACGCCCGAGTACTCCCACCCCTCCTCGACGATGACGCAGCGGTTGGTCTTCCGGACCGACTCGAGGATGGGCTCGACGTCGAGGGGCCGCAGCGTGCGCGGGTCGATCACCTCGCACGAGACGCCGTCCTCCTCGAGGGCGGCCGACGCCTTCAGGGCGACGTTCACCATCTTCGACCAGGCGATGATCGTGACGTCCGACCCCTCGCGCTTCACGTCGGAGACCCCCAGCGGGATCGTGTACTCCCCCTCGGGCACCTCGCCCTTCGAGCCGTAGAGCGTCTCGCCCTCGAAGAAGATCACCGGGTCGTTGTCGCGGATGGCGCTCTTCAGCAGCCCCTTCGCGTCGTACGGGGTGGACGGCGCGACGACCTTGAGGCCGGGGACGTGGGCGTACCAGCTCTCGAGCGACTGCGAGTGCTGCGCGGCCAGCTGGTGGGCGGCGCCGCCCGGCCCGCGGATGACCATCGGGATGGTGAACTGCCCGCCCGACATGTAGAGCATCTTGGCGGCGCCGTTGATGATCTGATCCATCGCCAGCATCGAGAAGTTCCACGTCATCATCTCGACCACCGGCCGGAGGCCCACCATCGCGGCGCCCACGCCGGCTCCGGCGAACGCCTCCTCCGTGATCGGAGTGTCGATCACGCGGCGTTCGCCGAATTCCTGCAGCAGGCCGCGGCTCACCTTGTAGGCGCCCTGGTAGACCCCGACCTCCTCGCCCATGAGGAAGACGCTGGGGTCGCGGTGCATCTCCTCGCGCAGTGCCTGGTTCAACGCATCCCGGTAAGTGATCAGGGCCATAGGTCGTCTTCTCGTCGGGGGCGCGCGGGCCGCCCGGGTCTCATCGGCTTCGGGTGTAGGGCCCGTACGGCTCGGCGTACACGTCCTCGTACAACGCCTCGGCCGGCGGCTCGGGGCTGTTGTCGGCGAACTCCACGGCGCGGTCCACGATCGCCTTGACCTCGGCGTCCATCCGCTCGAAGCCGTCCTGGTCGAGGTCGCCCGCCTCCTTCAGCACCTCGAAGTACCGGCGGATGGGGTCCTTGAGCTTCTGCTCCTCGACCTCCTCCTTCGTCCGGTAGTGGCCGTGCACCGGGTCGGACATCGAGTGGCCCATGAAGCGGTAGCAGCGCGCCTCGATCAGGGTCGGCAGGCTCTCGCGGCGGGCGAGATCCACCGCCCGCCCGACGACCTCGCGGACGGCGAGCACGTCCATCCCGTCCACCGCCTCGCTCGCCATGTCGTACGCGCAGGCCCGCTGCGCCACGTCGTAGATCGCCGACGCCCGCTCGATGGCCGTTCCCATCCCGTAGCGGTTGTTCTCGACGATGTAGACGCAGGGGAGCTTCCAGAGGGCCGCCATGTTGAGCGACTCGTGGAACGCGCCGATGTTCACGGCGGCCTCGCCGAAGAAGCACAGCACGACCTGCGGCTTCTGCTGGTACTTCATCGCGAAGGCGACCCCGGTGGCCAGCGGCACGTGGCCGCCGACGATGGCGTGCCCCCCGAGCATGTTGCACCCGGCGTCGAAGAGGTGCATCGAACCGCCCTTGCCGCGCGACACGCCCGTCTCGCGCCCGAACAGCTCGGCCATCAGCCGGCCGGGATCGCTCCCCTTGGCCAGCGCGTGCACGTGGTCGCGGTACGACGCGAAGATGTAGTCGTCGGGCTGGAGGGTCGAGATCGCCCC
>DAOPQX010000360.1:0-3816 GCA_035348395.1 Vicinamibacterales bacterium
TGGACGAGCCGCAGTACCCGCCGCCCGGCGCGATCATCGATTACTACCTGGCCGAGGGTCTCGCCGTGGGAGACGCGTCCATCCGCCTCGAGATTCTCGACGCGGGCGGGCGGACGATTCGAACCTTCACCCCCGGGCCACCGGCGGCCTCGGCACAGGCGCCGGGGCTCGCGCAGGCGGCCCGACGGCGCGGCGCGGCCGCGGTGCGCCTGTCCACGGCGCCCGGGCTGCACCGGATCGTCTGGGATCTCCGCCATGGCGCCGAAGCTGGCGATGCGCGTGGCGGTGTCGGCCCGCTGGCGGTACCGGGCAAGTACACGGTCCGCTTCACCGCGGGCGAGATGGTCGAGACCAAGGCCTTCGAGCTACGGCTCGACCCGCGGGTCGTGGCGGACGGCGTGACGCAGGCCGATCTCGAGGAACAGCTCGCCCTGCTCGTGCGGATCCAGGAGGTCTCGGCGCGGGCGCGCCAGGCGGCGGCCCGCGCGCACGACGGCCTGGAACGGGTGCCGGCGGGCAACCCGGCGGGTGCGGCTGTGCTGCGCGAGATCCTGACGCAGCTGGTCACCGCCGGAGGGCCGTATCCGCAGCCGATGCTGCTCGATCAGCTCGCGGGCCTCGGGCGAATGGCCGGCAGCGCCGACATGAAGGTGGGACGGAGCGCCTTCGAGTACCTCGAGGAGCTGAACGCCCGCCTGGCGGTGCTCGAGGCCGACCTGGCCGGAGCACTTGGCAAGAACTGAAAATGGGGCCTGGCCCCATTTTCACTTTCTGCAACGCTGGTATGGCGATTGCGCGCAGGCGCCTGTCCCCGGCGCAGCTCCTGACGGTCAGCGTCGTCGCGCTGATTGTTACCGGCACCGTGCTGCTCGCCCTCCCCGCCGCGGGCGGCCGCGGGCGGGTCGCCCTCATCGACGCCGCTTTCACCTCCACCTCGGCCGTCTGCGTCACCGGCCTCAACGTCCTCGACACGCCGCGCGACCTGTCGCTCTTCGGTCAGTTCGTCCTGATGGCGCTCATCCAGCTGGGCGGCCTCGGCTACATGACCCTCACCACCGTCGTCGCGGTGGCGATAGGCCGCCAGCTGACGGTGAAGGAGCGCCTGACGCTCCACGAGGCCCTCAACACGGAGACGATGGAAGGGCTGGGCCGCTTCGCGCTGTCGGTCCTCAAGCTGACGCTGGCCTTCGAGCTTACCGGTGCGGCCCTGCTCGCGCTCCGGTGGCTGCACGACCTCGGCGCCGCGCGGGCGGCGTACTACGGCCTGTTTCACGCGGTCTCCGCGTTCAACAACGCCGGCTTCGCCCTCTTCTCCGACAACCTGGTCCGGTTCAGGGGCGACTGGCTGGTGAACCTCGTCGTCTGCGGCCTGATCGTCTGCGGGGGCCTGGGGTTCGTCGTGCTCAGGGAACTTGGGCACGCGCGGGGCCTTCGCCGGCTCTCGGTGCACACGCGGCTGGTGATCGGCCTGACGGCGCTCCTCATCGTCGGCGCCACGGCCGCGCTCTTCTTCCTGGAGGGGCGGAACCCGGCGACGCTCGCGCAGCTCCCGCTGCACGAGCGGCTGCTCGCGTCGTTCTTCCAGGCCGTGACGCCGCGCACGGCGGGCTTCAACACGATCGACATCGGCGCGATGGCCCCCGCCAGCCTCTTCCTGCTCATGATCCTGATGTTCATCGGGGCATCGCCGGGCGGCACGGGGGGGGGCGTGAAGGTGACGACGTTCGGGATCACGGTGGCGGCGCTGGTGGCGACCGTGCGGGGGCGGGCCGACACCACGCTCTTCCGGCGAAGGGTTGCGCCCGAGATCGTGACGCGCGCCTTCTTCATCAGCCTGATCGCCTTCCTCGCGCTCAACACGATCGCGGGCCTGCTCCTGGTGTTCGAGGGCCGGCAGCTCCTGCCGACCCTCTTCGAGACCACGAGCGCGTTCGGCACGGTGGGCCTGTCGATGGGAGAGGGCGGGCCGCTCAGCCTCGCGGGCCACTTCTCCGCCCCCGGGAAGCTGCTGCTGATGGCGATGATGCTGGCCGGGCGCGTCGGCCCGCTCACGCTGGCCGTGGCGCTGGCCGGCGGGGGGACGCCCCCGCGCGTCCGCTACCCCGAGGGCAGGGTCCTGATCGGCTGACGGAGGGTGACGTGGTGCGACGAAAGAAGCAGTTCGCGGTGATCGGGCTGGGGCGCCTCGGATCGGCCATGGCGGCCACGCTCGCCGACCTAGGCCACGACGTCATCGGGGTGGACGCGAACGAGGAGCACGTGCGCGAGCTGGCCGACGTGCTCACGCAGGCGGTCCAGCTCGACGCCACCGACGAGCGCGCGCTCCGCGCCGCCGGCATCCAGGACGTGGACGTGGCGGTGGTTTCGATCGGCGAGAACATCGAGTCGAGCCTGCTGGTGGTGATGCAGCTCAAGGAGCTGGGCATCCCGACGATCGTCGCCAAGGCCGTCACCTCGCTGCACGGCCGGATCCTCGAGCGACTGGGCGTGTCGCGGGTCATCTTCCCCGAGCGCGACATGGCGATCCGGGTGGCGCACAGCCTGGTATTGACCGACGTGATCGACTACATCGAGCTGTCGCGCGACTTCAGCATCGTCGAGATCCCGGCTCCCCCGCCGTTCGTGGGCCGCACGTTGAAGGAGCTGGAGCTTCGGCCTCGCCTCGGCCTCACGCTCATCGCAATCAAGCGGCGGCCGGCGCCCGGCGGCCCCGAGGTCACGACCGTGTCACCCGGAGCGGCCGAGCGGATCCAGCAGCACGACGTGCTCGTCCTGCTCGGGGACAACGCGCGGATGGCGAAGCTGAACGAGTTGCTCGGGTAGCGAGGGCCCGCCGGTCAGCGGGCGTAGAAGTGCAGCACCTCGGGCAGGACGCGGTGGCTCTTCTCGGGGTTGGTGACGGCACCGCACGAGTAGCGGTAACCGGCGTGGATCTCCTGCAACAGGCCGAGCACCTCGTGCGCGTACGCGAGCCGCGTCTTCGAGTTCTCGAGCGCGACCGCGAGGCGCGGGTGGTGCCGCGCGATGGTGCCCCGGGCGCCGCGGATCGCGTTCGCCTCGGCGTTCTCGATGTCGAGCTTGATGAAGTCCACGCGCTCGACCTTCAGCTCCGCCAGCGCCCGGTCGAGCGTGGTCAGCGGCACGTCCACCGTCGCCTTCATCCAGGGATGCGAAACGCTGTTGCACACCGAGCACTTCTCGACGACGACCAGCGGAAGCGTGGCCTCCTCGTGCCACACGCCCTTCTCGACCACGACCACCCTGCCCTCGGCAATCTCCTTGGCAAGGTTGCGCCGCAGGGCGGCGTTCGAACGGGGCGTCACCTCGAAGGTGATCACCTTGCCGGCGCCGGCGGCCAGGGCGGTACGGGCAAAGAGGCCGACGTGGGCTCCGGCGTCCACCACGACGTCACCGCTGCGCACGCCGAGGCGACCCGGCCGGCCGTACATGTCGTGCTCTTGCTCGGCCAGCACCACCGAGAGGCTCCAGAGGTCGTCGGCTGCCGGCATCCAGAACTTGCCGGCCGGGGTCTCGTACAAGTAGAGCCCCGACGACGGGTCCTCCTCGAGGAACCGGCTGGCATGGAGGATCTCGTCGGTTCGCTGCTTGACCTCCCGCGCCTTCACGAGGCCGCGGAACGCGTCGAGCTCGCCGCAGAGCGGGTTCTCCCACGACACGGCTGCCTTCGCGTCCACCCAGTAGGGGCCGTAAGCCTGGCTGCGGGCCGCGAAGACGAGGGCAACCGCGATCCCGACCGCGACGAGCAGCGCTCCGATCAACCACCGGCGCTTGTGCATCGGGGTTTTATAGCACACG
>DAOPQX010000361.1:0-3811 GCA_035348395.1 Vicinamibacterales bacterium
CGCACCTCCGGCACCTTCAGCACTGCACCCGCCTTCGCCGCGCGGTGCGCGGCTACGGCGCGGCAGACCTCCGGCACCTCCAGCACCGCACCTCCGGCACCTCCTGCACCTTCTGCACCTTCAGCACGATCCGATTTCAGTACGGCTCTTTGCCAAACGTTTCCGCGTACCGCTCGAGGAACTCCTCGAGCGTGTAGGCGTGGCTCGACCCGCCGAGGTGTTCGAGCGCGTAGGCGGCCGCGACGCTTCCGAGCCGGCCGCAGACCTCGAGGCCGGCCCCCGCGGCCAGCCCCTTCATGAAGCCGCCGCGAAACGCGTCGCCGACGCCGGTCGGGTCGACGATCTGCCGCGGAGGCACGGCGGGAATGTCGATCGCGCCGGAGGGGAGGACGATCGAGGAGCCGCGCTGGCCGCGGGTCACCACGAGCGCGCGCGCGTGCGCCAGCATGTCGGCCTCGTCCATCCCGGTCTTCTCGCGGATGATGGCGAACTCGTAGTCGTTGCAGATCAGGATCTCGGCCCCCGCCACCCCCGCGCGCAGTTCCTCGCCGTTGAGGCGGGCCACCTGCTGGCTCGGGTCGAAGATGTAGGGAATCCCCAGCGTGCGGCACTCGGCCGCGTACTGCACCATCGCCCCCGGGTCGTTCGGCGAGACGATCGCCAGGTCGCAGGGGCCGGCCGCCCGGAACGACAGCTCGCCCGCATGCGCCATCGCCCCCGTGTAGAACGACGCGATCTGGTTGCCGTCCTTGTCGGTGCTGCAGAAGAAGGAGGCGGTGAACTTGCCGGTCACCTGCCGGACGAGCGAGGTGTCCACTCCCGCCGCCTCCAGCCAGGTGCGGTACTCGTCGAAGTCCTGTCCCGCGGTTCCCATCAGCCGGGGGCGCTCGCCGAGCAGCGCCAGCGTGTACGAGATGTTCGGCGCGCACCCGCCGCGGCGCTTGTCCATCGAGTCCACGAGGAAGCTGAGGCTGACCCGGTCGAGGTGTCCCTCGAGCAGGTGCTCGCTGAAGCTCCCGGGAAACGACATCAGGTAGTCGTAGGCGATCGAGCCGGTGACGATGATTTGCATGGTGACTTCACGTGCTTCTACTTCACGTACTTCCCGATGATCGGCCTCAGTTCGTCCTTCACCTGCGCCGGGATCGCCTCGGGGCTCGTGATGATCGCCGTCGCCAGCGCGCTGCCGCAGGCGCACCCGCGGGATGCCGGGATCCGCCCCACGGCCTCTGCGATCACCTGCTGCGCCGTGCGCGCGTTCTGCATCAGGTTCGCGACGATCATCTCGACGCTCACCGTGTCGTGCTCCGGGTGCCAGCAGTCGAAGTCGGTGACCAGGGCGAGCGTCGAGTAGCAGATCTCGGCCTCGCGCGCGAGCTTCGCCTCCTGCAGGTTGGTCATCCCGATGACGTCCATGCCCCAGCTGCGGTAGAGGCGCGACTCGGCCTCGGTGGAGAACTGCGGCCCCTCGATGCAGACGTAGGTCCCCCCGAGGTGTGCCCTCGCGCCGCAGGCGCGCGCCGACTCGTGCACCACGCCGGCCAGCTCGCGGCAGACAGGGTGAGCGAAGCCGACGTGCGCAACGATGCCGCGGCCGAAGAAGGTGCTCGGCCTCCCCTTCGTGCGGTCGAAGAACTGATCGGGGATCACGATGTCGAGCGGGGGATAGGCCTCCTTCAGGCTCCCCACCGCGCTCGCCGAGATGATCCGTTCGACGCCGAGCACCTTGAAGCCGTAGACGTTCGCCCGGAAGTTCAACTCGGACGGAGAAATCCGGTGCCCCGCGCCGTGCCGCGCGAGGAAGGCCACGCGGCGGCCGCGGAGGGTTGCGAGGACGAAGGGGCCCGAGGGAGAGCCGAACGGCGTCTCGATCGCGACCTCCTCGCGACCTGTCAGCTCCGCCATGTCGTACAGGCCGCTTCCCCCGATGATGCCAATCTGCGCCGTCATGTCGCTCCTCATCGCGTCGGTGGGGGGGCAACAGGCAGGTGATTATAGCGGACGCGGCACGACGGCCGCGGCGAGCAGGTACAGCGCGCCGCCCGCGACGAGCGTGGTCGAGAACCCCCAGTTCATCGCGATGAAGACCGCGAGGGTGGCGCCCAGCACCGAGAGCGCCCCGTTCATGGCCCACGCCCAGGGCAGCAGCTCCGGCGTCCGCGACGACAGCAGCCGGACACCGGCCGGCAGCGGCACCCCCATCAGCATCCCGGCCGGCAGCAGAACGGCCGCCGCCAGCGCGAGGCGCACGCCGAGCGGCAGCACGATGGCCGCCCGGATCAGCGGCGGCAGCGCGACGATCGCCACGAGGCCCAGCACCGCGAGGCCGGCAAGCGCCAGGACCAGGCTCCGGCCCAGGCGGGCGTCGGGCAGCCGGCGGCTCAGGAAGCTCCCGATCCCGGTGCCGAGCAGCAGCGAGAACAAGGTGACCGCCAGCGAGTACACCGGGTGCCCGAGCAGCAGCACGAACCGCTGCAGCAGGGCGACCTCGACCAGCATGAACGCCGCCCCGAGCAGGCCGAAGTAGCCCAGCCAGCGCGGCCAGCCCGTTCCGAGCACGCTTCGTCCGCCGAGGGCGAGCGGCGCCAGCACGAACAGCAGCACGAGGGCGCCGCTGATCCCGATGAGCGTGATCAGGGCGCTGAGCCCGTTGCCGAACAGCATCGACCGGCCGAACGCCACGCCGAGCTGGTCCTTCAGCTTGGTCGTGTGGAAGAAGAACGGGCGGTCGTCGGTAGTGGGCGTGATGTCGGTCGCGTACGACTGGTAGAAGGCGTGCCGGTCGGGGGCCGCGATGAGCCGGGCGTAGTCGTTGGGGGTGCCGGCGGCCGCCTCCCAGTGCCCAGTCCCGGTCGGCGCGAGCACTTCCGGCGCCGGAAGGCCGGGCGCGTAGAGGATCGTGAAGCGCAGCGCCCGGGCCACCTCCTCGAGGTGCCGCACCTCGCCGGAGGTGAAGGGCGAGCGCTTGAGGATGAAGGTGGCCACCTTCTCGTGCTGCACGATCGCGAGGCGATCGTGCGCGGTCCAGCCGCGCCGCGCGCAGGCCTCCTGAGCCAGCGACACGAGCCGAAGGCCGTCCACCGCCCAGCGCGTGATGGTCAGCAGGCCCCGCTCGGACAGGTGATCGAGGTAGTCCTCGAACGCCTCGACCGTGTAGAGGCTGTTCTCCGTGAGCGTGTAGGCTCCCGCTGCCGTCGCCGCCCATGTGTCCACCAGCGAGGCCTGGATCACCTCGTAGCGATCGCCCGAGCGGCGGACGAAGCTGCGGCCGTCCTCCACGTGGACCCGCACGCCGGGCCAGCGGTAGATGTCGCCCGAGTAGTCGCGGAACCGATCCAGCATCACGTCGCGGGCGATGATCGCGTTGATCTCCACGCCGTCCACGCGGCTGGCACCGAAGGCGAGCGCCGCGAGCAGGTCGCGCCCGCCGCCGGGGCCGATCACCAGCGCCGAGAAGGGCCGGTTCTCCCCGCCGTTTCCGTCCAGGCCGCCCGCCTGGGGGTTGACGAGGTGGTACGCGATCGAGGTCAGCTCCGACCGCAGGTACGCCCCGTCCTCCACCCGCCCGGTGAACCGGACGATTGGGGTCGAGGCCGCCGAGTCGATGTCCATGAAGCGGGAGTCGGGCATCGGCCCGGTGTAGGCGGGGCTCAGCGACCAGTCCCCGTGGCGGCGGTCGTACACGGCGACGCGTGAGAACGAGTTCCACTTGCTGAACAAGACGGTGTCGCCCTCGTGCCCCTTGGTCTCGCCCACGTCGAACGACACCACGCCGCCGAGGTGCGAGGCCCAGGGAAGCACGGCCGCGAGC
>DAOPQX010000362.1:0-3783 GCA_035348395.1 Vicinamibacterales bacterium
CCTCGGGGCGCTGCGCCACCCAGGCCAGGGCACGCCGCCGGCCCTGCTCGTCGCTGTCGAAGACGGGCCCCCACATCGTCTCCTCGACCTTCAAGACTTCGTCGGGCCGTCCCTTGCACCGGATGCGCTCCTCGTGCACCACGAGGGTCGCGGCGCCGGCGGGCGTGCGATACGAGCCTGGCTCGCCGTCAGCTGGCTCGAGCAGCACGTAGTCGGTGGCGTCGATCCCGGCATTCGTGAAGCCCCAGGCGACGCGGCCGTTCGACCCGACGACAACCGCGGGGACACCGGGAAGGCTGACCCCGGCAAGGCGGCGCCGGCCGCCAGGAGCCGACGTGTCGGGCCACGCCAGCACGA
The DNA here is from genome assembly GCA_035348395.1 of Vicinamibacterales bacterium. GTDB lineage: Bacteria > Acidobacteriota > Vicinamibacteria > Vicinamibacterales > Fen-181 > JARKSS01. The sequence goes on from DAOPQX010000362.1 coordinate 358, forward strand.
CCCGGTACCAGGCGTTGGGCACCTGGATGCTCAGGTGCATGTCGTTGGCAAGGAGCGCCGCTCCCCGGGCGGTGTGCTCGGGCGCGATCGCCCACGAGTTGCTGCCGTGCATTGCCTCGGGGTGCTGGAGGCGGGCCGCGCCGCGCCCGGGGACCGGCACATCGGGCCAGCCGGCACGGACGCTGGCCTGCTCCTCGGTGGGCAGGGGAGGACGATCGGGAGGCGTCCCGGCAATCGGCGCCTCCCACTGGTCGGGACCGGGCTCGAGGAACGCGGCAAGCGCGGCCGGCAGGCGCTCGCGCATCAGGCCCATCATCGGCTCGCGCCACATGGCGCCGCGCTGAAGGCCGACGTACATGAAGGCGAGCACGAGGAAGCTGTCCTCGGTCCGCCAGGGCGCCGGATCCGAGCGCAGCAGCAGGTACTCCACGGGGACGGCGCCGAGCGCGTCGAGCCCCTCGTTGACGCCGGCTGCGTACGCCTCCAGCAGGCGCTGTTCGCCGGGGCTCGCACGCCGAACGGCCTCGGCGGCCACGGCGCGGAAGCGGTGCCGCCGCAGTGCACGATCCACGGGCAAGCCCGCTTCGCCTACCAGCTCGGCCAGCTCTCCCGACGCAAAGCGGCGGGTGAGATCCATCTGGAAGTAGCGGTCCTGGGCGTGGACGAACCCGGTCGCCCGGGCCACGTCCACACGCGTAAGGCCGCTGATCGAGGGGACGCCGGCGCCGTCGCGCTCGACGGTGACGGGTGCCGAGAGCCCCGGCAGGCGCCGCGTGCCGTCGACGACCGGCAGGCTTGCGGTCAGCGCGCGCCAGACGACGACGCCGAGGATCACCAGGGCGAAGGCGGCCGCCGCGCAAACCCGCAGGACGACGCGCGCGGCCCGCCGGCGCGACCTACTCTCGGTAGTTGCCGAAGTGGAGTTCGACACCGAAGTCCTGCTGGCGGAGAAGCGCGATCACCTGCTGCAGCTCGTCCCGCGACGGGGATGAGATGCGCAGCTGGTCGCCCTGGATGGCGGCCTGGACCTTCCTGAGCTTCCGGTCCTTGATGAACTTCACGATCTCTCGAGACGCCTCGGTAGGCACCCCCTGCTGGAGGGTCACGACACGGCGGACGGTGTCGTTCGCGCCGCGCTCGAGGTCGCCGCGCTTGACGTTCTTGAGCGGCACCTTCCGCCGGACGAGCCTCGTCTCCACCACTTCCCACAGCGCCTGCATCCTGAACTCGTCGTCCGCGGTGAGGGTGAGCGTGGCCCCGGCGCGATCGAACTCGATCGCGGCCTTCGAGCCCTTGAAGTCGAAGCGCTGCACGATCTCCTTGCGCGCCTGGTTGACGGCGTTGTCCACTTCCTGGAGGTCGACCTCGGACGTCACGTCGAATGACGGCATAGGGAGGATCCTAGCCCCTACTTCACCGCGGTCATCATGATTTCGACGAGCCCGTCGGGCGCCACCAGGCCCGCCTCCACCGTGGTGCGCGCGGGGAACGGCTCGGGCAGCGCGGCGCGATACGCCTCGTTCATCGCGGCGAAGTCGCGTGCATCGGGGAGGTAGACGACCGCCTCGACCACGTTCTTCCAGGAGAAGCCAGCCGCCTCGAGTGTCCGCCCCATCCGCCCGAGCGTTTCGTTGGTCTGCGCGGCAACGTTGCCTCGGGCTGCATCCGTCACCCCGAGCATGCCCGAGAGGTAGAGGCGGTTACCAACCTGGATCGCGGAGCTGAGGACCGGGCTGGCCTTGCCAGGCGAGCCGTCGGGCCCGGGGGTCGTGATGGCGCGGCGCTCCGGGTCGCGAACGGCGACCATGGTGATCTCGACGAGGTAGTCCTGGCCCATCAGGCCGCACCGGACGGTCGCGCGCGCCGGCGGCGAGACCGGAAACGCCTCGCGATACACGCCGTTCATGTCCTGGACGAACGCGGTGTTGGTGATGTACACGCGCGAGGAAACGACGTCCGCAAGCGAGAAGCCGGCCGCCGACAGGATCTCGCGGCCGTTCTGGATGGCGGCGGCCGTCTGGGCCTTCATGTCGCCGCCGGCGAACGTGTTGTCGTTGGCGCGCCTGGCGACGAGACCCGCCAGGAAGAGGGTGTTGCCCGACTTGACGCCGTAGCTGTACGGGCTGGGGGATCGCAGCCAGCCCTCGGGATGGACGATCGTCCGCTCCGCGCCGTCGCGCACGGCGACGAGGCTGATCTCCACGAGGGCGTCCGGCAGCACGGGCGGCGCCATCACCGTGGTCCGCGCGGGGGGATCCTTGGGCCAGTAACGCGCGTAGACCTCGTTCATGGCGGCGAAGTCGGAAGCGCGGCGCAAGTACACGGAGACCGAGGCGGCCCGCTCGAGGCTCGACCCGTTGCGGCGGAGCACAGCCGCGAGATTGTCGAGCGTGCGCGCTGTCTGGGCCTTGATGTCGCCAGGAACGATTGTCCCGTCGTCTCCCGTCGGGAGCATGCCCGAGAGGTAGACGAAGTCGCCGGCCACGCGCGCGGGCGAATAGGGCGGTGCGGGCCGCCTGGAAGGCCCGGGCTGCTGGGCCCAGGCGAAGGCGCCGGCGAGCACGAGCGGAAGCACCGTGGCGAACACCAGGTACGTGCGCATGGTCATCCCCTGTCGCCGGCGGCCGCCTTCGCGAAAATCGGCGAGCCAGGCGGGCCGGCGCTACTGGTACAATCGTGTCGATGATTGAACGGCGTCGCTCGAGACTCCATGGGTGGGGCGTGTTCGCGACAGAACGCATCCCGAAGAACAAGCGCATTATCCACTACGCCGGGGAGAAGATCACCCACCGGGAGAGCCGCGAGCGCGAGGAGCGCTACTTGAAGCGCGGCAAGATCTGGTGCTTCCGGCTGAACAACCGGTGGGTGATCGACGGCGCGGTCGGCGGCAACCTGGCGCGCTTCGTCAACCACTCCTGCAAGCCGAACTGCTACGCCCAGGTGATCGACGGGGTGATCTGGCTCCGCGCCTCGAAAACGATCGAGCCGGGCGAGGAGCTCACCTACGACTACAAGACGGACGGCGCCAAGAGCATTCCGTGCCGCTGCCGGCCCGGCTGCGCCACGCGGCTGTAGGTTGCTCGCTGCGCTGGTCGCCGCGGTGGTGACCGGGGTCTCGGCGGCGGCACCGCCGCGCGCGGCCGTCCTCCTGATCGACCTGCGCGACGGGCCGAAGGGCGCCACGCTTCTCGAGGAGCGGCCCGACATCCTGGACGCGCCCGTTGCCCCCGGCTCGATCGCGAAGATCCTCACACTGGTGGCGGCCCTCGAGTCGGCGACCATCACCCCCGGGAGCAGGATCACCTGCCCCGGACGGGCGACCATCGCCGGCGAGACCTACACGTGCACGCATCCGCGAACAGGCCGCCCCCTGTCGCCGGCCGAGGCGCTTGCCCACTCCTGCAACACCTACTTCGCCACGATCGC
>DAOPQX010000363.1:0-3769 GCA_035348395.1 Vicinamibacterales bacterium
CGGCTTCACCGGGATCTGGGGGGCCGCCGCGATCATCTTCTTCGCCTACATCGGCTTCGACGCCGTCTCGACCGCCGCCGAGGAGACGCGCAACCCCCAGCGCGACATGCCCGTCGGGATGATCGCGAGCCTGGTGATCTGCACCGTCATCTACATCGCCGTCGCCATCGTGCTCACCGGTCTGCTGCACTGGGAGCAGCTGGGCACCGCGCAGCCGCTGGCCACGGCGTTCTCGGCGATCGGGATGAACTGGGCCGCCGGCGTGATCTCGCTCGGCGCCGTCTTCGCCTGCACCTCGGTGCTCATGGTGTTCCAGCTCGGCCAGCCGCGTATCTTCTTCTCGATGGCGCGCGACGGCCTGCTGCCGCCGTGGGCGGCGAAGATCCACCCGAAGTACCGCACGCCGCACGTCACCACGATCCTCACCGGCATCGTCGTCGCGCTGTTCGCGAGCGTCACCAACATCAACGAGGTGGTGGAGCTGACGAACATCGGCACGCTCTTCGCCTTCGCGCTCGTCTCGGCCGGCATCATCGTCCTGCGGCACGTGGACCCCGGCCGGAAGCGCCCCTTCCGCACGCCGCTTGTCCCGCTCGTGCCGCTGCTGTCGATCTTCAGCTGCCTGTGGCTCGCGGTGCAGTTGCCGGCCGTCACCTGGTGGCGCTTCATCGCCTGGCTGGCGGGAGGGCTGGTGCTGTACTTCCTGTACGGCCACCGCCACAGCCGGCTGCGGGAGGGGAACTGACGCCTCAACGCTCGTGGCGCAGGATGCCAGCCACGTAGACCTGGCGCACGGCCGAGCGGCCGGCGCGGTGCAGGATCCGCGACAGGAGGTCCTCGGTCGACTCGGCCCGCGGCGCCCCCGGCGGTACGATCTGCGCGGCGTCGAGGACGAGGAAGTCGGCGCTGCACCCCGGAGCGAGCGCGCCGACGTCGGCGAACCCGAGGGCCTGCGCCCCGCCAGAAGTCGCCGCCCTGAGCAGCTCACCCGCGTCGGCCGGGGCGCCGTTCAGCGAGTGCAGCGTCCACGCCATCCGCGCCACGCGGAACATCGAGAGGTCGGGCCCGGCTCCCACGTCCGATCCCAGCCCGACGCGCGTTTGCCGCGCGCGCTTCCAGTTCATGACGCCGCTGCCGAGGAAGACGTTCGAGGTGGGGCAGTGGGCCACCGAGCAGCCGGCCCGGGCCAGCCGCCGCCACTCGTGCGCCGACAGCCAGATCGAGTGCGCGAAGATCGTGCGCGGGGTCAAAAGGCCGGCTTCGTCGTAGACGTCGAGGTAGCCCTGCCCGAAGCGCTCGCGCACCGCGTCGCACTCGGCCCGCTGCTCGGCGAGGTGAGTCTGGATCGGCAGCCCGCGCTCGCGGGCGAGCGCCGCGCACCCTGCCAGCAGCTCGCGCGTCGCAGAAAGGGCGAACCGCGGGGTGACCGCGAAACGGCGTTCCGGCGAGTCGAGGCGGGCGAGCGCCCTCGCCTCGTCCAGTACTCGGCGGGTGGTCACCGGCCGGTACGCGTCCACGTCCATCAGCGGCGGGCCAATCCACGCGTGCAGGTTGAGGGCGGCCGCCTCCTCGAAGCACGCCTCCACCGAGTCGGGCCAGGCCGAGGTGTAGAGCGCCGCGGTCGTGGTGCCCTGCGCCAGCATCTCGCGGAAGTACTCCCGCGACAGCTCCCGCGCCCGGCCGCCCTTGAACTGGCGCTCGAGGGGGAAGGTCCAGCGGCTCAGCCACTCCAGCAGGCTGCCGGGGTGCACCCCGCAGACCGGCAGCTGCGGCACGTGCGCATGGACGTCAACCAGGCCCGGGAAGACGAAGTGCGGCCGCAGGTCGACGTCGGCCCGGGTCCCGCGGCGCCATGGACCAGCTTCGGCCACCTTGCCGCCCCGAACGACCAGGCGGCCGTCGGGCCAATGGTCCCACGCTGCGGCGGCCGGCGACAGGATGGGGGCCCTATAGGTGGTGGATGCGGCGCGAAACCCGGCGGTATCGGTCGGCGTCATGTCGAACCCCGGCCGATTATACGCGGCGTGGTACAATCGGCGGTTCGGGGCCCCCGTACAGGGCCGCCCGTAGAGCATGGGTCACGACTGGATTGCCGTACGCGGCGCCCGCGTCCACAACCTGAAGAGCATAGACGTGGACCTGCCCCGCAACCGGCTGGTGGTCATCACCGGCCTGTCGGGGTCGGGGAAGTCGTCGCTCGCCTTCGACACGATCTACGCCGAGGGCCAGCGGCGGTACGTCGAGTCGCTCTCGGCCTACGCGCGGCAGTTCCTCGAGCAGATGGAGAAGCCGGACGTCGACCTGATCGACGGCCTCTCGCCGGCCATCTCGATCGAGCAGAAGACCACCGCGTCGAACCCCCGCTCGACCGTCGGCACCGTCACCGAGGTCTACGACTACCTCCGGCTGCTCTTCGCCAACGTCGGCGTCCCGCACTGCCACCAGTGCGGCCGCGAGATCGCGTCGCAGTCGCTCGAGCAGATCGTCGAGCGCGTCCTCGAGTTCCCGCGCGACGAGCGGATCAACGTGCTGGCGCCGATCGTTCGCGGCCGGAAGGGGGAGTTCAAGAAGGAGCTGGCGGCGCTGCGGGCACGCGGCTTCAGCCGCGCCCGGGTCGACGGCGAGATGCGGTCGCTCGACGAGGAGATCGCCCTCGATCGGCGGCGCAACCACTCGATCGACGTCGTGGTCGATCGCCTGCTCGTGAAGCCTGGAATCGAACGCCGCCTGTCCGACTCGGTGGACACCGCGCTCGGCCTCTCCGACGACGTCGTCATCATCAACGGGCTGGAGGCGGGTGACCGGCTGTTCTCGCGGCGCCTGGCCTGCGTCGAATGCGGCATCAGCATGCCCGAGATGACGCCCCGCGCCTTCTCGTTCAACTCGCCGCACGGCGCCTGTCCCGAGTGCCAGGGCCTGGGGGCGCTCTACGACTTCGACCCGGCCCGCGTCGTCCCCGACCCCTCGCGCTCGCTCGCCGGAGGAGCCATTGCGCCCTGGGCTTCGGGCGACGCGCGGCTCGTGCGCGAGGCGCTCGACTCGCTTTCCCGCTACTACGGGATCGACCTTTCCGTCCCCTTCGGCAAGCTGCCGAAGAAGGCGCGCGACCTCCTGCTCGAGGGGCCCGACGCCAAGCGCGGCCGGCCAGCCGAGGGCGGGCGCCCCCACCGCCGGGCGGCGGCCTCCGACCCGTTCGGGCGCGACTTCGAGGGGATCCTGCCGAACCTGCGGCGGCGCTTCGAGGAGGGGAGCTGGCTCGACCAGGAGGCGCTCGAGCGCTTCCGCTCGCTGCGCTCCTGCCCCTCCTGCGGCGGCGCCAGGCTGAAGCCGCAGAGCCGCAGCGTTCGCCTCAAGGGACGCACGATCACCGAGTACGTGGACCTCCCCCTCGACGACGCCCTGAAGGTCTTCCAGGCGATGACGCTGACGCCGCGCGAGGAGCTGATCGCCGGGCGCGTGCTGCGCGAGGTCCAGGACCGCCTGCGCTTCCTCACCGACGTCGGGGTCGGGTACCTGACGCTCGGCCGCAGCGCCGCCACGCTCTCGGGCGGCGAGGGTCAGCGCATCCGGCTCGCCACCCAGATCGGCGCCGCGCTCCGCGGTGTGCTCTACGTGCTCGACGAGCCGTCGATCGGCCTGCACCAGCGCGACAACCGGCGTCTGCTGGCGACGCTCCGCCGCCTGCGCGACCTCGGCAACACGGTCATCGTGGTCGAGCACGACGAGGAGACGATCCGCACGGCCGACTACCTGGTGGACCTCGGGCCGG
>DAOPQX010000364.1:0-3748 GCA_035348395.1 Vicinamibacterales bacterium
CCTCGAGCAGCGCCCGGGCCTGCCGCCCGAATGCCTCGGACAGCTCGGCCGCATCCACGTCGCCCAGCGGCCGGAGGAAGTGGCCGCACGGACCGATGTCACCGAGAACCACCGCGCGGCGCGCGGCGGCCCGCCGCGCGATACCGGCGATCTCGCGATTGAAGCGCTCGTACTCGGCGGCAAGGCCGTAGCGCTCGAGCACCCACGGGTTCGCGCCGAACGTGTTGGTGAGGATCAGCTCGCTGCCGGCGGCGAGGTAGGCCTCGTGGATCCCCTGCAGGACGCCCGGGTTCGCCAGCGTCCACGCCTCACCGCACTCCCCGATCGGCAGGCCGGCCCGCTGCAGCTCCGTGCCCATCGCGCCGTCCCCTATCACCACCCCGGCTCCAACCCTCTCGAGCAGCGTCATCGTCCACCTCCAGCACCGGAAGCCCCGAGGTCGGGGAGGGCCAGCGCCCGCAAGAACGTGTCCTGGTAGGCCGCGTCGGTTGCCAGGTCGATGTATTCCGCGTGCCGCGCGAAGCGCGAGGCGCGCTGCCTGACCTCGGCGTCGAGCAGGGCCAGCCGGGCGCCAATCCCGGCCGCGTTGCCGACAAGCCTGATCCGCTCGGGCTCGACACCGGGGAGCAGGCCGATGCCGCGCACGCTCACCTTGCGCAGCACGTTGCCGAAGGCGCCGGCCACGAGCACCTCGGCCATCTCGTCGAGCGCCAGCCCCAGCTTGCGGCAAGCCAACCGGGCCGCGGTCAGGATGGCCCCCTTGGCGAGCTGGATCTCCCGGACGTCCCGCGCCGTGCAAACCACCTCGCGGGCCGCGCCCTCGTCCGGGCTCGCGAGGACGAACGCCTGCTGGCCGTCGATCTGCCGCAGCCGGCTCCCATAGCCAGCCGCCGACGCCGGCAGCTCGCTCGCCTTCCGCATGGCCCCAGACGGGGTGAGGATGCCCACGCGGAGCAGTTCGGCAACCGCATCGACGATGCCGGAACCGCACAGGCCGTTCGCCGCGACGCCGCCGATGACGTTCACCAGCACCTGCCCGTCCCCCGGCAGCGAGACGAGGTCGATCGCCCCCGGGGCGGCCCGCATGCCGCATCGAATCGAGACCCCCTCGAAGGCCGGCCCTGCTGCTGCGGAGGTGACGACGGCGCGCTCGCCCGAAACCGCGAGCAGCTCGGTGTTGGTGCCGAGGTCGATCAGCAGACGCGGCTCTCCGGGCTGGTCGATGTCACACGCGATTGCCGCCGCGACCGCATCGCCTCCGACGTGGCTGCGGATCATCGGGAAGACGAAGACGTTGGCGTTGGGATGGATCGCCAACTCCACCTCCGCCGCCTTCCAGCATGCCTGCCCGGCCCACACGGCGGCGTACGGGGCCATCCCCAGCCCGACGATCGGCACGCCGGCCCAGGCGTGCAACATCGTCGGGTTCCCGGCAACGGCTGCAACGACGACGTCGCGGAGGTCGCACCCGACCTCCGCGACAAGATCCTTTACGAGCCCGGCAAGCCCGCCGCGAACTGCGCCCGCGAGCGCCGCCAGGTGCTCGTCGCGCTCCATCGCGTGGCGGATGCGGGCGATGACGTCCGAGCCGAACGCAACCTGCGGGTTGAGACGCGCACCCGAGGCCCGGACGCTGCCGTCGGAGAGATCGACGAGTGCCGCGGCGAGCGACGTGGTGCCGATGTCCACCGCGAGGCCGAAACCGCTCCGAACCTCATCCCGAGAAGCCGCGACGAGCTCGTTACCCTCGAGCGTCATGGTGAGCGGCTGCCCGGCCGCCCAGGCCCGGCCCAGCTCTGCGAGAACGGCGGGCTTAGCGGCCAGCGGACTGGCGAGGCCACAGGCCGAAGACAGGCGGTCGAGCAGTGCACCCTCGGAAAGGTCGTTGGGCGGGAGGACGACGGCCAGACGCTCGACGACGGGCCGTGCCAGCAGCTCCGGTTCGACGGGATCACCGAACGACTTGCCGGCGAGTGAACGCGAAACGGGAGGCACCTCGATGGTGGCCGGCCCGTCCAGGACCAGGCGGCAGCCGAGCCGCCAACCCTCCTCGAGGTCGCGCGGCCCGATCTGATCGCGGTCGTCCTCGGTGATGGGAGCCGGGCCCGACCGAACCCGCACCCGGCAGCGGCCGCAGGTCCCCTGCGCGCCGCACGGGTGCTCGAGGAGGATCCCGGCGCGCGCGGCGGCGACGTCGAGCCCGAGCGGGCCCGTCGCACGACAGACGCTCTCGTCCGGAAGAAAACGAACGTCGAAGGGCTCGCGGTCCACCCCGACGGCTTGTATCACCCGGGAGTTGGGGTGTCAACGGGAGGGGGTGTGGCGGGTGATAGAATCCAGCAGGCGATCGTGTCCGTGCCGGGGGTGCAGGAGGTGCTGAAGGTGCTGGAGGTGCTGGTGCCGGAGGTGCTGAAAGCCTGCCGCGCCGGAGCCGCGCACCGCTCGGCGAAGGCGGGTGCCGGAGGTGCTGGTGCCGGAGGTGCTGAAGGTTGCCGCGCCGTAGCCGCAGCCTGCCCGCCGTAGCCACGTCGCGAGCGGCGAAGGCGGGAGCTTAGCGAGCGTTGGCGAAGGCGGACCGGCTGTTCGCTGTCAGCTGTCGGCTGCCAGCTGTTCAGGAAATGCACGAGCTGTCCATCGCGGAATCGATCGCCGACTCGGTGCGGCGGCACCCTGCGCTGCAAGGCGGACGCAAAGTGAGGCGAATCGGCGTCCAGGTGGGCGACACCTCGGGCGTCAATGCCGAGGCGCTGGACTTCTGCTTCACAATCGTGGTCCGCGGGACCGAGCTCGACGGTGCGGCGCTCGACCTCGAGCGCGTGCCCGTCCGGTTCCGCTGCGAGACCTGCGGCCACGAGTTCGAGCCGGTGGAGTTCGACCCGCGATGCCCGGCGTGCGGCGCCGAACGCGGGCGCCTGTCCGGCGGCGACGAGCTGTCGCTCGCCTACCTCGAGCTCGACGACGAGGAACCAGGGGAGACGAGGGAGTGACCGAGCGGGTGACGGTGCGGGAGAACGTGCTCAAGGAGAACGACCGGATTGCCGCCGGCCTGCGGGCGGCTTTCGACCGCGGCGCGATCTTCTGCGTGAACCTGATCTCCTCGCCCGGCGCCGGCAAGACCAGCATCCTGGAAGGCACGCTCGAGGCGCTGCAGGGCACGGCCGTGCGCGCCGCCGTCCTGACGGGCGACATCCAGACCGAGCGGGATGCCGACCGCCTGCGGCGCCACGGGTTCCCGGCGCTTCAGATCACGACGGGCGGCACCTGCCACCTCGACGCCGCGATGGTGCGGCGGGCGCTCGACAGCCTCTCTCTCGACGCGATGGACGTGCTGTTCATCGAGAACGTCGGGAACCTCGTGTGCCCCGCATCCTACGACCTGGGCGAGGACGTCAAGGTGGTCGTGCTCAGCGTCACCGAGGGCGACGACAAGCCGCTCAAGTACCCCGGGATCTTTCGCCGTGCCGGGCTGATGCTGCTGCACAAGATGGACCTGCTGCCGCACGCACGCTTCGACCCCGCGGCGGCCGTCGCCGACGCCCGGCGGGTGCAGCCGGACCTCGAGGTGGTGGAAACCAGCTGTTACGGCGCCCCCGGGCTCGAGGCGTGGGTCGGGTGGGTTCGGAGCCGCCTCGACGCGAAGCGCGCAGCGGGTCGCACCCTGAGCGCTGAGCCCTAAGCCCGAGCCGTCTCTGTAACCGCCCCCGCGTTGCGTGAATCATCCGGTGGAGGGGCCGCAGGCCCCGTGAGG
>DAOPQX010000365.1:0-3738 GCA_035348395.1 Vicinamibacterales bacterium
GGATGCGCTCCTCGGCGCCGAGGACCTTCTCCTCGTACTCCTTCAACGCCGGGGTCACGAAGCGCTCGCCGCCAGCGATCGTCTGCTTGCGCTGGTAGTCGGCCGGGACCGCGTGCAGGTTCGCCTTCGACACCTCGATGTAGTAGCCGAACACCCGGTTGTAGCGCACCTTGAGCGAGGCGATCCCGGTGCGCCCGCGCTCCTCGTCCTCCATGCGGGCGATGATCTGCTTGCCGCTGCGGCTGATGGCCCGCGCCTCGTCCAGCTCGGCGTCGAAGCCGTCGCGCACGAAACCGCCCTCGCGGGCCAGGGCCGGCGGGTCGTCCACCACGGCGGCCTCGACCAGCGACCGGACCTCGGCCACGTCGTCCAGCGCGGCCGCGAGGCTCGCGGCCAGCGGCGCCTGCAAGCCGGAGAGCACGTGCCGCAGCCGGGGGACGGCACCGAGCGACACCTTCAGCCCGACCAGGTCGCGGGGGCCGGCCGAGCCGAGGGCAACCCGGGCAACCAGGCGCTCCAGGTCCTGCACCGCCTTCAGCGCCTCGCGGAACTTCGCGCGCTCGGTGGTGTGGAAGGCGAAGTCCTCGACGGCGTCGAGGCGGTCGCGCACGCGCTCGAGCGACAACAGCGGCCGCAGCAGCCAGGCGCGGAGCATCCGTCCGCCCATGGCCGTCACGGTCCGGTCGATCTCGTCGAGCAGCGAGCCGGCGCGCCCCCCGGTGGACGCCTCCACCACCTCGAGGTGCCGCAGCGTGACGGCGTCCACCACCAGCGCGTCGGCGGCCTGGCGGAAGGCAATCTCGCGCACGTGTGCCAGGTCGGCCTTCTGGCCATCCCGGAGGTAGCGAACCAGGCCGCCCGCGGCCCGCACCGCCAGCGGCCGCCCCTCGAGGCCGAAGCCCTCGAGGCTTGCCGTCCGAAGCTGCTCGAGCAGCGCCGCCCGGGCCCTCTCGGCCTCGAAGGTCCAGGCCTCCACTCTCGTCGTGGGGATCCCGGCCGAGGCGACGGCCGGCAGCTGGGCGTCGAGAGCGAAGTCGTCGGGGATCACGATCTCGCGCGGCCGCAACACGCCGAGCTCGTCGGCCAGCGCCTGCAGACCCGCGGGCCCCGAGTACTCGGCGGCCGTGAACTCGCCGGTGGAGAGGTCTACCAGCGCGGCCCCCACACCCACCAGCCGCGCCGCCGCGGGCGAGGCGCCTTGCACACCGTCGGGGCGGGGGTCGGCCGGGATTGGCAGCGACACGGCCGCAGGGTCGGCCGTGCGCGGCGACGGGCGCGGGGGTGCCGCGGCGACCGGCGCCAGCGCCATCAGAAAGGCCGGCTCGCGCGCCTCGAGATACGCCGCGTCGGTCAGTGTGCCGGGCGAGACGACGCGCACCACCTCGCGCCGCACCAGCCCCTTGGCCTTCCTGGGGTCCTCGACCTGCTCGCAAATCGCGACCCGGAACCCCTTTCGCACCAGGCGGGCCAGGTAGCCGTCCACCGCGTGATAGGGCACGCCGCACATGGGGATGGCGCCGCCGTTCGAATCCTTCGCCCGGGAGGTGAGGGTCAGCTCGAGCGCGCGGGCGGCCACCAGGGCGTCCTCGTAGAACATCTCGTAGAAGTCGCCCATGCGGAAGAAGACGATCGCGTCGGGGTACTGGCGCTTCGCGTCGAGAAACTGCCGCATCGCCGGCGTCGCGGCGGCCGCGGGAGTGGACGATCTGGAATCGGCAGGTGACGACATGCGGGCTCGGGCTTCGAGACAGTCTACAATGACGCGAGCCGCATCCATGCTCGTGCTCGCGCTCGACACCACCACCCGCGCCGGCAGCCTCGCTTTGGCGCGCGACGACCGGCTGCTCGAGGCCTGGTCGGGCGACCCGGACCTCACCCACGCGTCCCGCCTCCCGGGCGACATCCTCGACATCCTGCGGCGTCACGGGCTGGCGCTCGCCGACGTCGATCTCTATGGGGTCGCCGCTGGCCCCGGCTCGTTTACCGGCCTGCGCATCGGCATTGCGACGGTCCAGGGGCTGGCCTTCGCGCAGGGCCGAAAGGTGGTCGGCGTCTCGGCGCTCGAGGCGCTGGCCTGGTCGGCGGGTGAGCCGGCTGGATCCACCTCGCTCGTGGCCGCCTGGATGGATGCGCGGAGAGGCGAGGTGTTCGCCAGCCTCGGCACCCCGGGAGAGCCCGTCTCGCTGGCGGGCCCCGAGGTCGCATCCCCCGGCGAAGTGCTCGGCCGATGGGACGGGCTGGTCGGCAGGCGGCCGGTCGTGTGGGTGGGGGACGGAGCGCTGGCGTACCGCGCTCTCATCGAGCAGGGAGCGCGCGGACGCGCCTGGGCGGTGCTGCCCGAGGTCCCAATGCTGGCAGCCGCCATCGCGGCGATCGCGCGCCGGCGCGCGTCGGCGGGAGAGGCCACGCCGCCGCACGGCGTCCGTCCGCTCTACGTCCGCCGGCCCGATGCCGAGCTGGCCCGTGACCGAAAACGAGCGGCCACCGGCGCGGCCGAGGCCGGCCGCCGCGAGGACCGCCGGTGAGCCAGCGGCCCGGCGTTCCCGAGCCACAACCCCCGTGGGCGGCCGAGGTGCTGCCGCCGGGCTGGCGCGTCGAGACCCTGTCGGAGGGCGACCTCGACGAGGTGCTGGAGATCGAGCGCGCCTCGTTCAGCAACCCCTGGTCGCGCGACATGTTCCTCTGGGAGCTTCAGAACGCCGGCATCTCGTACGGCTACGTGCTCCGCGAGCCCGGCGGACGCGTGGCCGCCTTCTGCACCGTGTGGATCGTGCAGGACGAGTTGCACGTGAACAACGTGGCCGTCGGCCCGGCGCATCGCGGGAAAGGAGTCGGCCAGGCGTTGCTGCGGTTCGTGCTGAGGCTGGCGGCTGGTCTCGGCGCGCGGCGCGCAACCCTCGAGGTCAGGCGGTCGAACGTCCCGGCGCTGCGGCTCTACGAGAGGCTGGGATTCCGCGCCGTCGGCGTGCGCCGGAACTACTACTCGTCGCCCGTCGAGGACGCGCTGATCCTCTGGTGCGACCTGCCCGCCGACGAGGTGAAACTCCGACCGGATACGGCTTGAATCGGCCCTGTCGTTATGGTACCTTCCGGCTAGGATGTGTGTCGGTGCTCACCCGACCGGTCCCCGCCTGTTCGACTCGAATCATCTTCCGCGGGTGCAGCCGCGTGCTCAGTCACAGCCTGGCAAGGAGGGGAGAATGACGGCAGACTCACAGGATTTGAAGCCCCTGCTGCTCGAAACCGATGAGGAGTTCCGTCAACTCGCGAAGAAGCATCACGAGCTCGAAGAGCGCCTGCACGTGCTCACGAGCAAGCACTACCTGTCGGATCCCGAGCAAGTCGAGGAAATCACGCTCAAGAAACGCAAGCTCCAGCTGAAGGACCGGATGGAAGCGATCGTGCGCCGGTACCGGGATCGTCCCCCACTCCAGTCCCCGAGCCTGCAGCAGGGGTGATCGCAGCCGATAAGGGCCGGGCACCGTCGTCCGACCAGGGGGGCGAGACCCGGCCCGTTTTCCTCTCTCCATGAAGATCGATCGCGCGGGGTACCCGTTCATCGCCGGCGCCCTGCTGCCCGCACTCATTCTCACGGCCCTCAGACGCCCGCGCCTCGGCCTGCCGTTCGCCGCCCTCGCCGCCGCGCTGACCTTCTTCTTCCGCGATCCCGAGCGCCGCTCTCCGCGCGAGGCCGACGTGGTGCTGGTGAACACCTGCGCCTTTATTGAAAGCGCCAAA
>DAOPQX010000366.1:0-3732 GCA_035348395.1 Vicinamibacterales bacterium
CCGGCGCTCGCCGTCGTAGCGGTCTCGCACGGCCTTGGTGACGGCCAGCCCCTCTGCCACCAGCCCCTCCTAGATCAGGTGCGCCGCCACCTGGTACTCGATGCCCGTCCACACCTCGTCGGAATAGACGAACGGCAGCTCGGGACGGTGCCCCCGCGGCCAGCTGCAGAGGACCAGCCCCTTCTCGTCGTTCAGCGCGTAGAGGCGCTGCGTGTTGGGGTGGTCGAAGAAGTCGTGGCGGAAGTTGTGCCGGTAGATGGACTGCAGCGTCTCGCGCACGTGCCCGGGCGGCAGCACGTGCCCGAGGCCCACGACGGTGGCCAGCCACTGCCCGAGCAGCTGATCCGAGAGGCACCCCTCCCCGTACTGATACTTGATTGACCCGCGGTCCACCGAGGACGCGTGCCACGATTCCTTCTGCTCGACCTCCTGCACCTTCACGGCCGACGGGTCGGGGACGCGCTGCACGTAGTAGCCGTCGCGCCACAGCTCGGCGTCGAGCTTCGCCCGTCCGCTCTCGAAGACGCGGCGGTACTCGGCCGCGGCCGCCTCTTCTCCCACCGCGCGGGCCATCCGCTCCCCCGCCAGCAGTGCGCCGAGGTAGAGCGTCCCCATCATCGTGTTCGGGCCGTAGAACTCGATGTCGTAGGTGTTGTGCTGCTCCCCCTCCATCACGCCGTCGCGGTCGGCGTCCCAGTGCAGCCACGCGTACTCGAGCGCCCGCTTGGCGTGCGGCCACAGCTCGCGCAGGAACGCCTCGTCGCCCGACAGCTGCCACTCCCGGTACAGCTTCAGCACGCACCCCATCTGCCCGTCTGCCGCCGGCTTGAACTGCCAGAGCGCGCGGCCGGTCGGGACGAGGGTGCGGAACGCCATCGAGCCGTCCGGGCGCAGGTTGTCGAGAAAGTCGGTCCGGCGCATGGAGCGCTCGAGCGACGGGTACAGGTGCGCCAGCGCCTGCTCGTAGTTCCACACGTGCGTGCAGTTCAGCGGGCAGCACCCGCTGTCGTCGCTGGTCCCCTCGAACGCGAAGAAGCGCTGGCCCTCGAGCAGCATGCAGGTGTTGGTCCGGATGATCGACATCTGGCTCGACACGGCGTCGAGGACGGCGGCCGGCAGGCTGCCCTCCTCGAGCGCCCGGCGGAACGACCGCGTGCCCTGCTCGAGGCGCTCGAGGTTCGCGGCGGCGTGCCGTGCCACCTCCCACGCGTCCTTGAATCGCGCACCGTAGTCGTTCCGCAGCTTGCGCCCGCGGACCTCGGGCTCGCGGTTCCAGTAGTTCTCCCGCAGCGGGAAGTGCCACGCCAGGAGGAAGACGATCGCCTTCGACTCGCCGGGCGCGAGCGAGAAGCGCGGCGCGAGCGTCGCGTGCTGGGAGACGCCGTCCGCGCTGGGACCCGCGGACCCGTCCTGGTCGAAGGTTCCGTCGGCCGCGTACTCGTCGAACCACTTCTGGAACGAGTCCCACCAGGCGCCCTCTTCCCACGCCGGCCGGGCGCTCACCTCGGGGTGCGTCGTGACGAGCGCCATCGACCCCGCCAGGATGTCGTCGGGCTCATACTTCTGCGACGTCAGGTCGAGTCCGACGATCGAAGCGTCCCGGCGCACCCTCGTGACGTTCTGCCCGAATCCCGCGAAGCGGTTGCCGCCAAGCGGCGAGTGGCCGTCGTAGCCGATCGGGTTGAGGATCGAGAAGGCGAGAGCGAGGTCCACCGGGGACGCGGAGCGGTTGGTGAGCGAGTAGCGGAAGATCGCGACGGGCAGCGACGAGTCGCCCACCTCGAGGGGAATCATAGGGTTGAATGCCGTCAGCCCGACCTGCACCGGCAGGTCGGCGTCCTCGAAGGCCACCTCCGCGAAGGGATAGGCGCCGGTGAAGGTGGCCCCCCGGAACCGGGGCAGCCCCTGCGCCCCCTCGCGCGCGTAGCCGTGCGAGCCGCGAAACGGCGGCTGCAGCGGCGCCTCGACCACCTGCACGACCGGGGCCTTGCCCGGCTGGCGGGCCCAGAGCGCGACGAAGGTGAACGGCAGCGAGCGCCCCTTGTTGGGCCGGTTGAAGATCTCCCAGTCGCGCAGCTCGCCGCGGCCGCCGAGCGACACGGTGCCGGTGCCGATGCCGCCGAGCGGGAAGGCAATCTCGCCGAGCGCCCGGCCGCCGAAGACCCGCGCCGGCGCACGCCGCATCAACTCCTCGCGCGAGTACGGGATCACCGACCCGGCCGGCGAGGAGAACGACGACGGCTTGGCTGGCTTGGCGGGTTGGGCGCCGGCGCGCGCGCCGCCGGCTACCGTAACCCCCACCACGGCCGCCGACCCCTCGACGATGAACGCGCGGCGATCGATCTTCTTCTCGTCTGACATTGTCGTGACCCCTTCAACCGGCAGTGCGACCCGTTGGGGCGACCACGAGGGTCGCCCCTACTTCACCTCCAGGTCGTCCTTTCCCGCCAGCGCCGGGAAGGCGGCGTGCGGCTCGGCCTGGTACCAATAGGCCACCGATGCGATGTCGTCCTGCAGCGGCAGGTAGCGGCCGTCCGACCGCCAGCCGAGCGCCTGGATCGTCACCCGCAGGTCTTTCTCGAAGCGGATCGGGTCGAGGATGTGCCAGCGGTACATGCCGAACCGCTGCTGCGACTTGTACACCCCATCGGGCTTGATGACCTGCGCGAGGCCGACGTAAGGCGTGTTGAACGGCTCGTACTGGCGCGTGTCGGGGTTGTCGAAGTTGTAGGAGCCGCAGAAGTAATCCTCGGTGCCGGTTCCGCAGATCGTCGGGAACGGGTTGTCGCCGTCGATGAAGAACTTGATCTCGCCCTCGCCCCACCAGCCGGTGTTGTGGACGCCCCACGCGAGGTAGGTGCCGACGTAATGCCCCCAGCCCTTCACGCCGTCCAGGATCGTGTAGTCGGTCTTGTAGGGCAGCGGGCTGACGCGACGGAACTGGGCGTGGAAGTACCCGGAGTCGGACGGCACGTCGGCCAGCGAGTAGTCGATCTGGTAGTACAGCGTCATCTCGCGGCTGTCGATGTTCTCCATCGTGATCTTCGCGGACTTGCGGAACGGCATCTGCCAGTACGAGTTCAGGCCGCTCCCCGGATTCACGCAGATCGGCAGGGAGTTGACGCGCGGGTAGGTGCCGCCCCAGCCCGAGGCGAAGAAGTCGCCCACCGGGGTCTCGACCGACGGCTGCGTCTCGCCGTCCCAGTAGATCCGGAAGATGGTGAAGCGGGCGGTGCCGGTCGGCGTCATCCAGATGTGGTTGATCACGCCCGGGCCCGCGATGTCGGCCATCACGAACGTCTCGCCCGGCTTGATCTTCACCGAGGGCGAGACCTTCCACCCCTGGCCGAGGTCGCGCGCCGCGTTGGCGCCGGTCCCCTCGGTCGCCATCCCCCCCTTGCCCTTCTCCCCGGTGAAGTTCTCCGGGCTGATGGATCGCGACTGCGCGCGCGAGAGCCGGGACAAGTCGCCAAGGCCCGTCGCGAGATGGGACGAGGCGGGCTTCTGCGCTGCCAACTGAGCGACCGCGCAACCCGCGGCCAGGACGGGGACCAGCCAGACGAAACGTCGGTTCATGTGGGCTCCTCCTGCGCGGCGCAGCATAGCACAGGGACCGTACGGGAATTCACCGCAGAGACGCGGGGGGAACAGAGAAGAGATCGTGCAGGAGGTGCAGATGGTGCAGGTGGTGCCGGAGGTGCTGGTGCAGGTGGTGCCGGAGGTGCTGGTGCA
>DAOPQX010000367.1:0-3729 GCA_035348395.1 Vicinamibacterales bacterium
TCCCTCCATTCGGCCGGGCACGTGCAGCGCCCCTCGCGCACGTGCGCCTCGTACTCGTGGCGGAAGTGCTGGATGGTGCTCACCACCGGCGCGATCGCGGCGTCGCCGAACGGGCACAGCGTCTTGCCGCCGATGTTCGCCGAGACGCCGAGCAGCAGGTCGATGTCGCGCATCGACCCTTCGCCCGCCTCGATCCGGTGGAGGATCTTCACCAGCCAGTCGGTCCCCTCTCGGCAGGGGGTGCACTTCCCGCACGACTCGTGGCGGTAGAAGTGGAGCAGGTTCTCGGCCAGCCAGACCATGCAGGTCGTGTCGTCCATCACGATGATCGCCGCCGACCCGAGCATCGACCCTGCCTTCAGCAGGCCGTCGAAGCTGGCCTGGGCGTCGATCCGGTCGGGCAGGATCACCGGCGTCGACGAACCGCCCGGGATCACCGCCTTCAGCGCCCGTCCCCCCCGGATCCCGCCGGCGTGCCCGTAGATCAGCTCGCGCAGCGTCACGTGCATCGACGCCTCGTACACGCCCGGCTTCTCGACGTGGCCGCTGATGCAGTACAGCTTCGGCCCGCCGTTCTTCTCGGGCCCGAGCGAGGCAAACCACTCCGGCCCGCGCGTCAGGATCAGCGGAACGTTGCAGAGGGTCTCGACGTTGTTGATGGCGGTCGGGCAGCCGTACAGCCCGACGACGGCCGGGAAGGGCGGCCGGATGCGGGGCTGCGCGCGCTTCCCCTCGAGCGATTCGAGCAGCGCGCTCTCCTCGCCCGCCTCGTACGCGCCGGCGCCCCTGTGGACGTAGATCTCGCAGTCGAAGCCGCTCCCGAAGATGTCGTGGCCCAGGTAGCCCGCAGCCCGCGCCTCCTCGATGGCCGCCTCGAGCACACGCTGCACGTGATAGAACTCGCCGCGGATGTAGATGTAGGCGACCTTGGCGCCGATCGCGTGGCAGCCGATGGCGCACCCCTCGAGCAGCAGGTGCGGGTTGCGCTCCATCAGCACGTGGTCCTTGAAGGTGCCCGGCTCGCTCTCGTCGGCGTTGCAGCAGAGGTACTTCGGCTTGGGCGAGTCCTTCGGGACGAACTGCCACTTCATCCCTGTAGGGAACCCCGCGCCCCCTCGGCCGCGCAGCCCCGACGCCTTCACCATCTCGATGACCTCGCCGGGCGGCATGCCGAGCGCCTTGCGCAGGCCGCCGTATCCTCCGCGGCGGAGGTACGCCTCGAGCGTGTGGCCGTTGGGTTCGCGGACGTGCGGGGTGAGGACGGGATTCATGCGACCGTAAGTTCTTAGTTCTTAGTTCTTAGTTCTTAGTTCTTAGTTCTTAGTTCTTAGTTCTTAGTTGCTGGTTGTTAGTTGCCGGTTTCGCGTTCGTCAGGAGCCTGCCCTTGCTTCTTCTCGACGTCCAGATGGCAGCCCGTGAGCGCGTCGGGCCCCTGCTCGCGCAGGCCGTCCAGCAGCGCGCGCACCTGGTCGGGCGACTGGCACTCGTGCCACAGCTCGTTGTTCACCATCACGACCGGCGCGCGGTCGCATGCCCCCAGGCACTCCATCTCCATCAGCGTGAAGGTCCCGGTCGCGTCGGTCTGCCCCACCTCGACGCCGAGCGCCCGCTCCAGCTCGGCGGTGACACGCTCGGCGCCCCGCAGGGCGCACGAGAGGGTGCGGCACACCTGAATGACGTACCGCCCAACCGGCTTGCGGAAGAACATCGCGTAGTAGGTCACCACGTCGTCCACCTCGGCCTCGGTGCAGCCGATCGCCTCGGCGACGTGCCGGATGGCGGACGCCGTGACGTAGCCCTGCTGGTCCTGCACGAGGTAGAGCGCGGGGATGACGGCCGAGCGGCGGTGCTCGGGCGGATAGTGCGACGCGATGGCCTCGAGCCGCTGCCGGTTCTCGGGGGTGAAGGCGAAGGGCTCTCCCTCGTCGCGCAGCTCGCGTCGCGGGACGTGCAGCCCCTCCTCGTAGCGCATCTCCGGGTGGAAGGTCACCGGTCCACGTCCCCCATGACGACGTCGATCGAGCCGATGACGGCGATCACGTCGGCGATCATGCCGCCCACGATCATTTCGTGGAGTGCCTGGCAGGCCAGCATCGAGGGCGAGCGCATCTTGATGCGCCACGGCCGGTTGCCCCCGTCCGACACCACGTAGCAGCCGTGCTCGCCGCGCGGCCCCTCGACCGGCACGTAGGCTTCGCCGCGTGGGACGAGGAAGCCCTGCGAGTAGAGCAGGAAGTGCTGGATCAGCGCCTCCATCTCGGTGTAGACGCGATCCTTGGGCGGCGGCACCACGCGCGGATCGTCGACCGCCCACTCCCCCTTCGGCGGAATCCGCTCCAGCGCCTGCCGGCAGATCCGGATCGACTGGCGCATCTCCTCGATCCGAACCAGGTAGCGGTCGTACACGTCGCCGCGCGTCCCGACCGGGACGTCGAACTGGTAGGTCTCGTACCCGCAGTAGGGGAACGCCTTGCGCACATCGTAGGGAACGCCGGCACCCCGTGCGATCGGCCCGACCAGCCCGTACGAGAGGGCGCTGGCCCCGCTGATCACCCCGACGCCGCGCGTGCGCTTGCGAAAGATCTCGTTGTGCGTGAGGAGGTCCTCGTACTCCTCGATCTTCCCGGGCAGCAGGTCGAGGATGCGGGCCACCGACTCGTGGAAGCCCGGCGGCAGGTCCTCGCGCAGGCCGCCGACCCGGATGTAGCTCGGGAACATCCGGAAGCCGGCGATGAGCTCGTTGACGTCCAGCAGCAGCTCGCGCTCCCGGAACGTGTAGAGCATGATCGAGACGGCGCCCAGCTCCATCCCGTGCGTGCCGAGCCAGACCAGGTGGCTGTTCAGGCGCTGCAGCTCGGCGAGCAGCAGGCGAATGTCCTGCACCCGCCGCGGCATCTCGAGGCCGAGCAGCTTCTCGACCGAGAGCGCGAAGCCGAGGCTGTTGGAGTGCGAGCTGAGGTAGTCCATCCGCTCGACGAGCGGGATCACCTGCTGGTACTTCTTCTCCTCGGCCGTCTTCTCGATTCCCGTGTGCAGGTACCCGATGGTGGGCTGCACCGACACGACGGTCTCGCCGTCGAGCTGGAGCACCAGGCGCAGCACCCCGTGCGTGCTGGGGTGCTGGGGCCCCATGTTCACGGTCATCGTCTCGGTTCGCAGCTCGGCCATCAGGAACGCTCGCGCCCCCGCTCGAGCCCGGTGCCGCCCCGGACCGTGCGGTCCTTCTCGATCTGGCTGTGGAACTCCTCTTCGGTCACCTGCAGCGGGGCGTAGACTTTCGGCTTCATCGAGATCTGCACCGGGTAGTCCTTGCGCAGCGGGTGGCCCTCCCAGTCTTCGGGCATCAGCAGGCGCCGCAGGTCGCCATGGCCGTCGAAGACGATGCCGAACAGGTCCCACACCTCGCGCTCGAGCCAGCCGGCCGAGGCCCACGTGCGGCGCACCGTCGGCACGTGCGCGTCGGCCCCGTCGAGCGCCACCTCGAGGCGCAGGCGCAGCCGGTTCACCGTCGAGAGCAGGTGGTAGACGACCGTGTACCGCGGCTCGCGCGGCCACCAGTCCACCGCGGTCATGTCGGCGAGCACGTCGAAGCGCAGCGCGGGCTGGTCGCGGAGGGCCTCGCAGACCTCGACGAGCCGGTCGCGGGGCACGACGAGCGTGGGCTGATCGACACCCTGCCCGTCTTCGAGGCCGGCGCCGGGAAGTGCGGCCGAGATCGCAGCGATGAAG
>DAOPQX010000368.1:0-3727 GCA_035348395.1 Vicinamibacterales bacterium
GACATACCCCGGCTTCTACCACCACCGCCAGGTGGTCGTACGCGGCGAGGCGACCGCGGACGACAGAGGCCACGCGCGGCTGGCCCCGCGCGGCGGCGTGGAGCGCGGCATCTGGCTTCGGATCACCGACGGCGTGGCCCCGCAAGGCATGGTCGAGGTGCGCGGCCACTTCTGGGACGTAGGGCGCTTCGCCCCCGACGACCCGCAGGTCACCGGCATCAACCTGCCGGCGTGGGTCGCCGAGCGGATCGGTGATCGCTGGCCGGCGCAGGGTGAGATGCTGGTGCTCACCGTGACCGGCGTCGTGGAGCCGACACCTCCCAGCTCGATGCCCACCCTTCGCCAGCTCGCGCTCGACCCTGAACGCTACGCGGGTCAGGCCCTCACCATCGCCGGGCTGTTCGGCGGGCGCAACCTCTACGGAGACCTGGCGCGTGCGCCACGCGCAGGCCGTCACGAGTTCGTCCTTCGGGCTGCCGGAGGCGCCGTGTGGGTGACGGGCATCGAGCCGAGAGGGCGCGGCTGGCGGCTGAACCCCGACGCGCGCGTGGACACGGGACAATGGCTCGAGGTGACCGGCACA
Source organism: Vicinamibacterales bacterium (assembly GCA_035348395.1). Taxonomy (GTDB): domain Bacteria; phylum Acidobacteriota; class Vicinamibacteria; order Vicinamibacterales; family Fen-181; genus JARKSS01. The sequence continues at coordinate 584 of DAOPQX010000368.1, forward strand.
GTGCGCAGCGGCGACGGGCTGGTCTGGGTGGAGGGCACCAAGGTCGACCGGACGACGGCCCGGGCGCAAGAACCGCCGCCTCCTCCGCCGCCGGCGCTCGCCCCGGCCCCACCGCCCGAGGTCATCTTCAGCGTGCCGTCCGACGAGGACACCGACGTTCCACCCTCCTCGCCCGTGCGGATCCAGTTCTCGCGCGATCTCGATCCGGCGACGCTCGCGAACCGCGTCGTCGTGACGTACCTGGGCCAGGAGGACGCGCCAATCCCCTTCAAGGCGCGCTTCGACCCGACCAACCGGGTGCTGCACCTCACCTTCGAGCAGCCGTTCGAACGCTACCGGATAGTACGCGTGGAGCTGCGGGCAGGAATCCTCGGGACCGACGGCCAGAAGCTGGAGCCCTACGCGCTGACCTTCACGACGGGAGGTTAGTCAGCCTCACGCGTGTCACGCTGCACTCATGGTCCCACGGGATCTAGCCGCAGAGACGCAGAGAGCACAGAGACGTACGCGGAGAAGAACCCTGATCGAAATTCACTGATCGCCCTTCTCGGCGGTCGTCTCTGCGTTCTCTGTGTCTCTGCGGTGAATTCCCGTATCGTGAGATTCAGCCGGCGATGATCTTGAACGCCGTCAGCACTTTCTCCGTGCCTCCCGGGTGCTTGATCGTCGTCTCGAGGAGGTAGTCGGACGCGGCGAGCGGGGCGAGCGTGACTTCCCCGCCGGCGACCGCAGATGTGCCGCCGCCGGAGAGAGGCGCCACCGGCACGTTCAGCGGCTTGCCGTTGCGGTCGAGCAGCCGGGTCGTGCTCTCGCTGATTGTGCCGGCAACCGGCACCTCGACCCTCACGCGTTCCTGCCGGCGGAAGCGAAGGTCGCCCGTTGGAACCCAGCCCGCCCCTGAGAAGGGCCCCCGCCGCAGCAGTCTCGCGTTCCCCACCGCAGTGCGCCCCGCTTCCGGGAGCGGAGGCACCGTAACGCGCACCACCTCCGAGGTCGAGAGCGTCCCGCCCACCGGTTTCGAGGTGACGCGCACGGTGTACTCCCCCGGCTCGAGCGTCCCCGTGTCGTCGTCGGGAAAGCGGAGGCGCAAGGCGCGCGAGGTTGGCGAGAGGGTGTGCCGGCTTTCGCTGGCGCCCGCGCCGCCGCCCGAGAGCGCCAGCGTCACCTCGGCTCCCTCCCTCCACTGCTCGTCCCGACGGCCGGCCGCCGCGTCGAGCTCGGCCACCAGCCAGAGCGCGGCCCCGCGCGGCCCCGCACTGCCGGGCAGCCACTCGTAGCCGGCCGCCAGGTGAACGAAGGCGTTCGCGCGCTGCCTCGCCAGCGCGGCGAGGGCGGCTGCCTCCGGCCTGGCGCTCGACGCCGCTTCCTTCTCGGCCCCGGCCCTTGCCTCGACCTCCTCGGGCGTCGGCGCGAGGTACCCGCGCCGCGTGCGCACGGTCACTCCCGGACGCTTCACGCCAACCTTGACGGACCGGAAGCGCCCGTCGAGACGGGTGTTGGTCGAGTAGTAGCCGATCAGGTAGTAGGAGGTCAGGTCGTCGACGACGCGCCGCAGGCCGGCGTCGATGTCGTTGCTATTGGTGACCGCGATCCCGTCGGTCGCCGAAGCCAGCGTGTGCAGCGCCTCGAGCCGGCCCCGGAGCTGCATCTGGTCCTGGTTTGGCGAGAGGGCCACGCCGGGGGCGCCGACCGGCCGGTCGAACACCGGCAGCCCGCGTGGATCGACCGGGTAGAACGTCGCGTTGGCGCGGTTCGCCAGGTCGAGCATCCGGCGGAACTGCTGCTCGTGGTCCTCCTGGGCGAGCCGGATGCGATCCTGGTCGCAGCGCAGCAGGTGGCCGCCGGCGGAGCGGCCGAGATCGCCCGAGCGCAGGCGGCCGTCCGGGCCCACGCCAACCTGGGGGCGGCCGGGGACGCGTCCGCGCACCGTGCGCGCCAGGTTCGAGTTCGGCCGGTACAGCGGCCACCCCTCGCTGATCACGAGCACCGCCTTGCGCTCGTCGCGAAGGCCCTCGAGGTGGATGACGAGGTCTTCGAGCGCGTCCAGCGTCATCTTCTCGCGGCGGCGATCGCTCATCTCCTGGGCGATCCCCGAGGTGCCCGCCTGGTCGCCCGGCTCGGGCGGGTAGCAGGCCTCGTACAGCTCCTCGTCGGGGTCGAGCCCCACGCGTCGGAAGCGCCTGCCATACTCCCAGTGACGGTCGAGCAGCTCCTCGATGGCACCTGTCCGGCGCGTGAAGGTGACGGCGGCCCCCGACATCTCGGGGGTCATCACGGCCACCAGGTCGTCCTGGCCGATCGCGCGGTTCAGCAGGCGCAGCAGCGGGCCGCGCACCTGGTACCCGGACGTGCCGTCCACGTGATAGGTGTCGAGGAACAGCACGAACAGCCGCGCCCGGGGGTCGGAGGCCATCTGCCGCGCCTCGCCGACCGAAGATGGCTCGATGCGGGTGGCCGAGGGGCCGCCGGGCCGGACGACGACGTGTTCGAAGGTTTCGATCTGCTGGGCAACGCCGTCCTCGAACACCTCGAAGTCGTCGCGGGTGAGGTCAACGACCGGGCGGTCGCCCTCGTGCGGGTAGACGTCGAGCCTGACGTACGCGGCGCCCGCGCGGAAGGTGGGACGCTGCTCCTGCTGCTGCGCCACGAGCGCGGCGCCAGCCAGCACCGCACAGCCGCCCGCGATGACGAGGACTCGTCGGTTCATTGGTCCACCCCACGGCGCAGGGCCTCGATCCCGGTCCGGACGCGCTCCACCAGCTCGTCGCGGTGGTCGAAGGTGAGGCCGGTGGTCTCGACCGGCCGGCCAATCCGCACGTCCACGAGCGAGGGGCGGATGATCGCGCTGCCCTTCGCCATCGCGGAACGGCCGCCCCGGATGGCCACGGGAACCACCGGCACCTGCGCCTTGATTGCCATGATGAAGCTGCCCTTCTTGAAGGGTAGCAGGTCGCCGGTCCGGCTGCGCGTCCCCTCCGGAAAGACCAGGAAGGAGTGACCCCGGCTGAGCTCGATTGCGGCGGCATCCACAGCGGCCTGCGACTGGGCGGGGTTGTGGCGCTCGACGGGAATGAAGCCGGCCAGGCCGCACGCGGGGCCGAGGATGGGCACCTTCTCGAACTCGCGCTTGAAGAGCAGCCGCAG
>DAOPQX010000369.1:0-3702 GCA_035348395.1 Vicinamibacterales bacterium
CTGCTTACACGATGGCCGGCGGCATCTGGTCGGTGGCGTACACGGACGCCTTGCAGCTCGGCCTCGTCGCGCTGGGGCTGCTGGTGGCGATCCCGGTCGTCTTCGACGCGGTGGGCGGGCTCGCCACGGCGTGGGCCGGGTACGCGGCGGCCCGTCCCGGCGGCGCGGGGCTGCTGCCGCCCTTCACGCCGACGAGCGCGTGGACGCTGCCCGCGATCACCGCGTGGTGGGACGTGAGCGCGATGCTGATGCTCGGCGGGATCCCGTGGAACTGCTACTTCCAGCGGGTGCTGTCGTGCCGGACACCGTCGGCGGCGAGGTGGCACTCGGTGCTCTCGGGGCTGCTCACCATCGCCTTCACGGTGCCGCCGCTGCTGCTCGGCGTCGCGGCGGCGCAGCACGCCTGGCCGCCGGAGGTGTCGGCGGCGCTCGAGGCGCGCCCGGCCGAGACGCTGCCGGCGGTCTTCCGCTACCTCACCCCGGCGTGGATAGCCGTGCTCGGCCTGGGGGCGATCATCGGCGCGGTCACCTCGAGCTTCAGCGCCTCCATCCTGTCGGCCGGGTCGATGTTCGCGTGGAACTGCTGCTCGCGGTTCCTTCGGCCGGCCCCGTCGGCGGCCGGCATGCGCCGGCTGGTGCGGGTCGCGGTGCTGCTGCTCGGTGCGGGGGCCGCCGTCCTCGCGCTCGAGGTCCAGAGCGTCCAGGCGCTGTGGTTCTTCACGAGCGACCTGGTGTTCGTCCTGCTGTTCCCGCAGTTGGTCGCCGCGCTGTTCGATCGCCGCGTCAACCGCATCGGGTCGATCACCGCTTTCTCCATCTCGCTCGCGCTGCGGTTCGGGGGCGGCGAGCCGCTGTTCGGTATCGCGCCGCTGATCCCGTACCCGGAGCTGCTGGCGCCGCTCCTCCCGGGCGGCCCTTCGGCGTGGTACGATGCCGCGACCGGCGCGATCCTGCTGCCGTACAAGACCGTGGCGGCGGCCGCTGGCGTCGCGACGCTCCCGATCGTCTCGCGGCTGACGGCGAGGTGGGACCCGCCGCGCCCTCTCGGGAGGGTGCAGCAGGACGCGGACGCTACTTCATGATCGCCATCCTCTTCGCCTGGGCCGTCCACCTCTACACCGCGCTGGGGCTGTTGTGCGCGGCAGGGATCGCGGTGCTCGTGGTGCACGGCGGCGACGAGGCGTTCCGCGGCGCGTTCCTGCTGATGGCGCTTGCGACCGCCATCGACGCGACCGACGGGTGGCTGGCGCGGCGCGCCCGCGTCGAGGAGGTGCTGCCGCAGTTCGACGGCCGCAGGCTCGACGACCTGATCGATTTCCAGACCTATACGACGCTGCCGCTGCTGCTGGTCTGGCGCGCCGAGCTGCTCGGCCCGGGCAACTCCTGGTGGCTCCTCGCGCCGCTGCTCGCGAGCGCGTACGGCTTCAGCCAGAAGGACGCCAAGACGGAGGATCACTCCTTCCTCGGCTTTCCCTCGTACTGGAACATCGTCGCCGCGTACCTGTACTTGCTGCGCCTGCCGCCGGCGTGGGCGCTTGCCATCGTGCTCGTGCTCGCGCTCCTCACCTTCGTCCCGGTGCGGTATCTCTACACGACCCACCGCGGTCCACTGAGCACCGCGACGAACGTGATGGGCGGCGCCTGGGCGCTGGGCATCCTGGCGATCCTCTGGTGGTGGAACGAGGTGCCGCGCGCCTGGGTCGCCCTCTCGCTGCTGTTTCCCGCCTACTACATGGCCGCATCCTGGCTGCTGACCATCCGACGACACCGCAAAGCCGGACGATAGGAAGACGCCGCCCGGCCGCCGAAGGCGGCCGCCGAAGACCGGCCGAAGTTCCCGTGTGATCGGTCTTCGTGATCTTTGTGATCTTTCTGGCTTATTCGTGACTCTCGTGGTCCATCGTGCGGCAGGCCGCGAGTTGCGGTAGACTGGTGCACCGCTTCCCGCAGTCCTGCTCCACGCCCATGTCCGATACTGCTGCCGCCGCCGTTGCCGTCGAACGTACCTTGCCGCACAACCTGGACGCCGAGCGTTCGGTGCTCGGCGCGATCCTGATCCAGAACGACGCCTACAACCTCGCCGTGGCGGTCGTGCGGCCCGAGGACTTCTACCGCGACGCGCACCGCCGCATCTTCGCCCGCGTGATCGACCTCGCCGAGCGGGGGATGGCGATCGACTTCGTCACGCTCAAGGAGGAGCTGACGCGCTCGGGCGAGCTGGAGACCGTGGGCGGGCCGGCCTACGTGGCCTCGCTGGTGGACGGGGTGCCCCGGGCGACCAACGTCGAGTACTACGCGCGGATCGTCAAGGAGAAGGCGATTCTGCGCAGCCTGATCGTCGCCGGGAACCAGATCATCGCCGAGGCGTACCACGCCGAGCAGGACGCCGCCGAGGTGCTCGACCGCGCCGAGCACGCGATCTTCCAGATTGCCGAGGGTCGCGTCCGCACCGGGTTCACCTCGCTTTACGACATCGCGCAGGACAGCGTCGAGGCGATTCAGAGGGCCCACGAGCAGAAGCAGCTGATCACCGGCGTCCCGACGGGGTTCCACGACCTCGACCAGCTGACCTCCGGCCTGCAGCGGGGCGACCTCGTCATCGTTGCCGCGCGGCCGTCGATGGGGAAGACCAGCCTCGCCCTCAACATCGCGCAGCACGTCGGGACGTACGCGAAGAAGACGGTCGGGATCTTCAGCCTCGAGATGTCGAAAGAGCAGCTGTTCCTCCGCATGCTCTCCTCCGAGGCGCAGATCGACGGCCACGCCCTGCGCACCGGGTTCCTGCGCCGCGACGACTGGGGCCGGCTGACCACCGCCCTTGGCGTGCTGGGCCAGGCCAAGGTCTACATCGACGACACCCCGTCGATCGGCGTGCTGGAGATGCGCGCCAAGGCGCGGCGCCTCGCGTCCGAGCACGGCCTCGACCTGCTCGTGATCGATTACATCCAGCTGATGCAGGGGCGCGGCCGCTTCGACAACCGAACCCAGGAGCTGGGGGCGATTTCCCGCTCGCTGAAAGGGCTGGCCAAGGAGCTGAACGTCCCGATCGTCACGCTCTCGCAGTTGAGCCGCGCCCCGGAGTCGCGCTCCGACCACCGCCCGCAGCTCTCCGACCTCCGCGAGTCGGGCGCCCTCGAGCAGGACGCCGACGTCGTCCTCCTCATTTACCGGGACGACGTGTACAACAAGGAGCCCGGAGAGAACGAGAACGTCGCGGAGATCATCGTGGCCAAGCAGCGCAACGGCCCGACCGACACCGTGAAGCTGGCGTTCATCCGCGAGCGCACCCGGTTCGAGAACTACGATCCCAGGAGCGTGTAGGAGCGGCCACCGTGATCCGCTGCACCTTCGCGCACGTCGACCTTGGCGCCCTCGAGTCCAACTACCGCGCTATCGAGGCGTTCCTCGCGGCGCGGACCCCGGCCGGCCGCCGGCCTCCGGCAATCGTCGCGGTCGTCAAGGCGAACGCCTACGGGCACGGGGCCGGGCCGGTTGCCCTGGCCCTCGAGCGTGCCGGGGCGAGGATGGTCGCCTGCGCCGACATCGAGGAGGGCATCGCGCTCCGCCAGGCCGGCGTCCACGTGCCGGTCCTGGTGTTCGGCGCGCTGAGCGTCAGCGATCTCGACGGCCTGTTCGAGTACCGGTTGACGCCCACCTGCTCGACGCCGGGCGCCGGCAAGGCACTGCAGGCGGCCGCCGCGC
>DAOPQX010000370.1:0-3697 GCA_035348395.1 Vicinamibacterales bacterium
TCGGCTGGGGCGACCAGCGCGTGTACCCCCTCCCGGCCGGCGTGCTGCGACCGGGCGAGAACGTGGTCAGCCTGAACGTGCTCAGCACGTGGGATGCCGGCGGCATGGTGGGTCCCGCCGAGAAGCTTGCGCTGACCTTCGACGACGGGACGAGCGTGCCCCTGGCGGGGGGCTGGCGCTACCAGGCCGTTCCGCTCGAGATCGGGCGGCCGCCCCGCGCGCCGTGGGAGCCGATCGCGGGGCTCACCACGCTCTACAACGGCATGATCGCGCCGCTCGGCACCTACGGGCTGCGCGGTGTCGTCTGGTACCAAGGCGAGACGAACGCGGACGCGCCGGCCGGCTACCAGGAACTGCTTGCCGGCTTGATGTCCAGCTGGCGCGAACGTTTCGGCGCCGGCCTCCCGTTCCTGATCGTGCAGCTGCCCGGGTTCGGCTCGGTGCCGGCCGAGCCGGTCGAGTCGAACTGGTCGGAGGTGCGCGAGGCGCAGCGTCGCGCCGTTGCGGCCGACGCGTGTGCCGGCCTTGTCGTGACGATCGATCTCGGCGAGCGCGACGACATCCATCCGATCGAGAAGCGCGCGGTCGGCAGCCGCATCGCGCGGGCCGCACGCCGGGTCGTCTACGGGGAGGCCGTTGCGCCCTCGGGCCCCGTGCCGCTCTCGGCAAGCCGCGAGGCCGGCGGGGTGGTGGTGACCTTCGGGGACGTGGAGGGGCGGCTGGTGACCTACAGCTCGGACCGGGCCATCGGCTTCGAGTTGTGCGGAGATGGGAAGGGCTCGTGCCGGTACGCGACCGCCCAGGTTGCATCGAACCGGGTCGTGCTGGCGCCGATCGAGGGGCAGCCCCTGCCGACCCGCGTGCGCTTCTGCTGGGGCGACAGCCCGCTCTGCAACCTTTCTGATCAGAGCGGGCTGCCGGTCGGGCCGTTCGAGCTGGTGATCAAGTGAACCGTGTGGTTCTCAGTCCTCAGTAGTCAGTTGTTGGTTTCAGTTGTCCGTGCCGGTCTCGAGTGCGGCCTGATGGTCAGAACCGACCGGCCTTCGAGGGGGTTGGACGCGAGCCGGTAGGCGTTCCCGCGGCGCGGCAGGCTGACCCGGTGCAGGACGTTGTCGGACGGCAGGCAGAGCAGCGCCTCGGCCGATGGCGCCGCAGCGCCGTAGACGACCAGTTCGATCTTCGACCAGTCCATGTCCTTGGTCGACTGCGCGAGGGCGATGTGTGGCAGCGCCGCTCCCTCGCGCACCAGCATCACCACCGGGATCGCGCCGGCCTCGATCGTGTGCCAGCCGCCGGCGTACGCGCGGCCGCTCTGGTAATCGATCCAGCGGCCCGGCGGCAGGTAGACCGGGCGGCCAGTCGCGCCGGTCTCGAAGAGCGGGGCCACCAGCACGTCCCGGCCGAAGAGGTACTCGTCCTCGATCCCCCACGAGCCCGGATCGCCCGGGTACTCGACGAACAGGGCGCGCACCATCGGCAGCCCGCGATCGGCGCTGTCTTTGGCCTGCGCGTAGACGTACGGCATCAGCCGGTACTTCAGCTCGGCCGTGCGCCGGAAGACATCGGTGAACGCCTCGCCGTACTCCCAGGGCTCTTTCGGCGGCATCCCGTGACAGCGGCTGTGCGAGCTGAGCAGGCCGAATGGCAGCCAGCGGCGGTAGAGGTCCTCGGGCGTGCGCGCGCCGAAGCCGCCGATGTCGTGGCTCCAGAAGGTGAAGCCGCTGAGGCCGAGCGAGAGCCCGCCGCGCAGCTGTGACAGCATCGACTGGTCGAGGGTGCCCGAGTCGCCGCCCCAGTGCAGCGGGTAGCGCTGGCTTCCCGCCCAGGCGCTGCGCGCCCAGATGATCGACTCGCCCGAGACCTGCCGGGTGATCTCCGCGACCGCCTGGTTATAGCGAAGCGGGTAGAGGTTGTGCTCGTGGAACCCGGTGCGCCCCGACGCGTACACGCCGGTGAGCGGCGCGGCCTCGCCGAAATCCACCTTGATCGCGCCGACGCCCATCTTCAGCAGCGCGGCAATCTTCTCCTGGTACCACTTCACGGCCTCGGGGTTGGAGAAGTCGAGAACCGCGTCCTCGTACGGCAGGTTTCCCCCGGCGTCCTTCACGAAGAGCCCGCGGCTGACGATCTCGGGAAAGAGCGTGTTCTTCGGGACGAAGTACGGGAGCTGCCAGAGCGAGACGTGAAAGCCGTCCTGCTTCAGGTCGGCCATCATCTTCGCCGGGTCGGTGAACCGCGTTTTCGAGAACTGGTAGTCGCATCGCCAGTCGGTCTCGAACCACCCGGTGTCGATGTGGATCACGTCGTCGGGGATGCGATGCTGGCGCAGCTTGGCCGCCACCTCGCGCACCTGCTGCTCCGAGAAGTACGTGATCCGGCTCATCCAGAGGCCGAACGACCAGAGAGGCGGCATCGAGGGCCGGCCCGTCAACGCGGTGTACTCGCCGAGGACCTCCTTCGGCTCGCCGAGGAAGACGAAGAGATCGAGCGAGTCGTCGCCGACCAGGAGCGTGTTGGCGGCGTGGAACGACGCCCCCATGTCGAAGGTCATCGGCGTCGACGAGTGGACGAACATCCCGTAGCCCCGGCTGCTCAGGAAGAACGGGATCGGCTTGTACATCTTCTCCGTCTCGACGCCGTTGGCGTCGTTGGCCCAGAGCACGACCTTCTGCCCCCGCTTGTCGAGCCGGGTGAACGACTCGCCAGTCCCGAACAGGCGCTCGCCGGGCTCGAGCGAGAACGACGCGGCAACGCTGCGCGAGTAGTCCGACGAGCGGCGGAGGAACGAGAAGGGCAGTCCCGGCACCAGCGTGGCCGCCATGTCTGCCTGGTGCAGGGTCTTTGTGAGCAGCCGGCCCTTCGCGTCGCGGAACTCGAGCCGCCACGGTTTCTCGAACACCGTCACCGAGCCGCCCGCGCTGGCGTAGCGGTAGCCTCCCTCGACACGGCTCATCGTCCACGAGCCGTCGCTCGGCACCTTCCCCGCCAGCATCAGCGAGTCGCTCTCTGGCGCGGTCCTGGGGCCAGTCTCGATCCGCAGGCGCACCGTTCGAGGCGTGACGAACTCCACCGAGAAGGGCAGCTCGGGGTTTACGGCGTACTCGTTCTCGGGAAAGGTCACTCCCTCGAACGGCCGAAGCACGGCGAGCATGTTGTTGAAGGCGATGCGCGGCGACAGCTGGTGGCGCTGCCAGGCGAGCCGGCCCGATCCGGCCGCGGGATCGAAGGCGCCCAGGTGGTCGGCCAGGAAGAAGCCGTTGGAGTAGTCGCGGAAGTCGCGGCTGATGTCCACCAGGTCGCTGAGCAGCGCGGGGGGCTGGTTGCCCGACTGGGCCGCGAGCACGGTCACGCAGGCGAGAGCGGGGACGAGGACGAGCAGCACGAACCGGCGGGCGCAAGTCACGGAACACCTCCTCGAAGTCGTGCGAAGCCTCGTGAGCACGGGATCACCGCGGGATGACGTACCACAGCACCGCCAGGACGTGTAGGGCGCTTCCCCCGAGAACGAATGCGTGCCAGATCGCATGATGGTACGGGAGGGCCCGCCAGGCGTAGGCGACGACGCCCAGGGTGTAGACGATCCCGCCGCCGGCGACGAGCGAGAGGCCCGCGGGGCCCAGGCTGGCGAGCAGCGGACGGAAGGCCACGACCCCGACCCACCCCATCGCGATGTAGATGACGACGCGCACGCCCCCGA
>DAOPQX010000371.1:0-3686 GCA_035348395.1 Vicinamibacterales bacterium
GCCCCTCGATGCGGCCCGCCACCTTGAGCGCGATGCCCTTGTCCTGCTTGGTCAGCTTCTCGATGATCGCCAGCTGCTCTTCCGCGTTCCGGATCGCGCGGGGCATCGCCCACTCGGTCGTCGCCTTCACCTCGGCGTAGGTCTGGTGGCGCTGCGTCCGCCCCGGGTAGCCGACCACGAAGACGAGGTCGCCCGGCTTGACGCCCCCCGCGGCCACCGTCAGCCAGTGCTTCGGGTGGTACGGGACGTTGTCCTTCGAGTACGCCGCCGGCTTGCCGTCCCTGCCGACGTAGGCGCGGTAGAAGCTCCAGTCGCCGGTGTGACGGGGCCAGCGCCAGTTGTCGGTCTCGCCGCCGAACACGCCGATGCCCTCGGCCGGCGCGTAGACGAGCCGGACGTCCGGGATTTCGAGCTGTTCGATCTCGAAGTACTTCAACCCCTCGAAGAACGAGGGCACGCTGCAGCGCACGCCGCCGCCCTTCTCGCAGACGGCCACGCGCTCCTTCAGGCGGCGGTCGATCGCGTCGTAGCGCTGCCGATCGGTCAGCTTCGGGTCGAGGTTGCCCGTGATGGCGGCGGTCACGTCGGTGACGCGCGTGGTGACCAGCACCCGCGCGCCCGGCGCGTTCTGCAGCTCGTCCTCGCGCGTCTTCGCCAGGTAGCCGTCGGCCAGCAGGTCGCGCTCGGGCGTGGAGTTGTACTGCAGGGCACCGGTGACGCAGTGGTGGTTGGTCACGATCAGGCCGTCGGGCGAGACGAACGAGGCGGTGCAGCCGCCGAGCGAGACGACGGCGCCCATGGGCTGGCCGGTCAGGTCGGCAAAGGCCCTGGGATCGCCCTCGAAGCCCATGCTCTTGAGCTTCGCGGCAAGCTGCGGGATCTGTTGCGGCATCCACATCCCCTCGTCGGCGCGTAAGGCGACGCCGGCCAGGGCGAGAGCAGAGACGGCCGCGAGGACGACGGCAAGACGCTTCATCGAACGCTCCAGGGAAGAAGAAGACGAGCAGCCCCTAGCTTAACCCGCAACCGCCCGCCGATGGGCCGGGGCGGGCGTCGATCGCGGGCTGGATTTCGGATTGGGACGGGGGTCGGAGTTGGGTTACGCTCGTTGAATGCGCCCATCCCTGCCCTCCGTCCTCGTTGCCGTCGTGGCGGCCGTCGTCCTGGTCTCGGCCTGCTCGAAGCCTGCCGAGCCAGGGGCGTCCGTCCCCTCCGGAAACGCTCCCGCCGCCGCGGCTGCCAGCGAGGCGGGGCCCGTGGGGCCGACAGCGGAGACCAGCGTCCCGATGGCTGTCGCGCACGCGTCGGATGCGGCGCCCCAGCACGGCGTGCCGCCCGCGGGCGACGCGTCGATGCCCTCCGAGCCGATCGCGCAGCCCGCCGGGGGCACCAGCATCGTCGAGGTGTGGGCGAACCGCCAGGCGCTGGCCGGCAAGAGCGTGACGGTGCGCGGCAAGGTGGTGAAGTTTCACGCGGCGATCATCAACCGGAACTGGCTCCACCTCCAGGACGGAACCGGCGCACCGGCCGACGGCACGCACGACCTGACCTTCACCACGATGGACGTCGCGAAGGTCGGCGACATCGTGACCGCCACCGGCACGGTGGCCGTGGACAAGGACTTCACGGCCGGCTACAAGTACGGGGTCATCGTCGAGAGCGCCCGGTTGGCCAGATAGGGCGGGCGATCGCGCGCCCTCCGCGCGTCCGAAGTATACTGGCCGCTTCGTCCCCCCGGGCGGAGGCATCGATGAGCGGCTTCTTCGGCGTGGCGTCCAGGACGGACTGCGTCGCCGATCTCTACTACGGCACCGATTACCACTCGCATCTCGGCACCCGGCGCGGCGGCATCGTCACCACCCGCCAGGGCGCCTTCAAGCGAACGATCCACGACATTTCGAACGCGCCGTTCCGAACGAAGTTCGAGGAGGAGCTGTCCAAGCACCAGGGATCGTTCGGCGTCGGGATCATCAGCGACTACGAGGACCAGCCGCTGGTCATCGGGTCGCACCACGGCGTGTACGCGCTGGCGACGGTGGGCCGGCTGAACAACCTGGATGCGCTCGTGAAGCGGGCGCTGGCCGTGCGCGGCACCCACCTCAGCGAGTTCAAGGGCAACGAGTTCAACCCCACCGAGGTGGTGGCCACCCTCATCAACCAGCAGGAGACGCTCGCCGAGGGGATCCGGTGGGCGCAGGAGCAGATCCAGGGCTCGTGCTCGATGCTGCTGCTGGCGCCCGACGCCATCTACGCCGCGCGCGACCGCCTCGGCCGCACGCCGGTCATCGTCGGCCGGAAGAAGGGAGCCTGCGCGGTCACGCTCGAGAGCAGCGCGCTGCCGAACCTCGGCTACGACTCGCTGCGCGACCTCGGGCCGGGCGAGATCGTCCGCCTGACGCCGGAGGGCGTCGAGCAGCTGGCGCCGCCCGGCGACCGGATGCAGATCTGCGCGTTCCTCTGGATCTACTACGGGTACCCGGCCTCCACCTACGAAGGGGTGAACACGGAGGTGGCCCGAAACCGCTGCGGCGAGGCGCTCGCCCGCCGCGAGCGCGTCGAGGCGGACCTGGTGGCCGGCATCCCCGACTCGGGGATCGGCCACGCCATCGGCTACTCCACGCAGTCGGGCGTGCCCTACCGGCGGCCGTTCGTGAAGTACACGCCGACCTGGCCCCGCAGCTTCATGCCGGTCGAGCAGCGCGTGCGCGACCTGGTCGCCTGCATGAAGCTCATCCCGATCCGCGACCTGATCGCCGGCAAGCGCATCCTCTTCTGCGAAGACTCCGTCGTGCGGGGAACGCAGCTGCGCGACATCATCACGCGCGTTTTCGGGCACGGCGCCCGCGAGGTGCACATGCGGCCGGCCTGCCCGCCGCTGCTGCACGGCTGCCCCTTCCTCAACTTCTCGCGGTCCAAGTCGGAGATGGACCTGGCCGCGCGCCGCGCGATCCGCGAACTCGAGGGAGGCGAATCCCCGCACCTCGACGACTACGCCGACCCGGCCACCTCGCGCTACGCCGCGATGGTCGAGCAGATTCGCGTCCGGCTCGGCCTCACCACGCTGCGCTACCAGACGCTGCCCGACATGATCGACGCCATCGGCCTGCCGGCCTCGAGCCTGTGCACGTACTGCTGGGATGGGGGGCAACAGCGGCCGCGCCTGCCGCTGAACGGAGGTTAGTAGAACTCAGAACGCCGCGGTGAGCCCGAGGCTGGCGTACACGCAGGTGCGGGTTTCTCCGTCGTAGCCGGCCCACGCGATTGCGTCTCCGGCGCGGCTTGACAGCGGGAAGCTGACGGCGAGCCGCGGCGCGAGCGTTACCCCGCGACCGATCGCGACCGAGCCGCCCGCCCAGATCTCTGCGTGATAGGGACCGGTGAAGGCCTCGCCGTCCTCGCCCGTTCCCATCGCGGCGTTCCCGAGGTTGAGACCCGCCTCGACGCCCAGGTCGAGTGCGGCCGCTCCAGACAGCGGCACCGAATGGCGCGCGGCGAGCAGGAGGAACGCCCCGTCACCCTCGTCCACGTCCACGAACAGGGTGGCCGACGGGGCCAGCGGCGCGTCGAGCTCGTACGCGGCGAACAGCTCCGCCGTATCGGGGGCGCCTCGCTGCACGTAGTAGATGAGCCCGCCGGTTGCGCGCCCCGGTCCCCACGTGCCGCCGTACCACAGCGTCACGTCGGTC
>DAOPQX010000372.1:0-3684 GCA_035348395.1 Vicinamibacterales bacterium
GTGACCACGAGCTTCGGCGCCCAGGAGAAGCAATCGGCCGGGATGTCCAGGCCGACGGCTCGAGAAGTCGTCGCAGCGATTCAAAGGCACGTGGGAGTGCCGTGGGCCGCGGAAACGGTCGACACGTTCAAGGCGGGGAGCCCCGACACGCGCGTCACCGGGGTGGCGGTCACGATGATGGCCACGATGGACGTGCTGCGGCGGGCCGCGGACAAGGGCCTCAACCTCGTGATCACCCACGAACCAACCTTCTACACGCACCTCGACAAGCCGGAGGGGATGCCTGAGAGCGACCCGGTCTGGGCCGGGAAGCGGGCCTTCATCGAGAAACACGGGCTCGTCGTGTGGCGCTTCCACGATCACTGGCACCGGCGCGACCCCGACGGCATCGACGCCGGGGTGACGCGCGCGCTTGGGTGGAGCGGCTACCGGAAGGGGGACCGGCCGGCGCGGTTCGTCGTTCCTGAGACGACGGTGAGGAAGCTGGCGGCCGAGGTTTCACAGAAGCTGGACTCTCCAGTCGTGCGGGTCGTGGGCGATCCCGAGATGAACGTCAGCAGGGTGGGACTGAGCCTTGGTGCGGCCGGATCCACGCGCGAGATTGGCATGCTGGAGAGGGATGACGTCGAGGTGCTGCTGGTCGGGGAGACGCGCGAGTGGGAGACGGTCGCCTACGCGGCCGACGCGGCCACCTTGCGCAAGAGGAAGGCCCTCGTCGTGATTGGGCACATCCCGAGCGAGCAGGCGGGAATGGACGAATGCGCCCGGTGGCTGCGGGAATTCGTCAAGGGCGTGCCGGTGGAATTGGTGCCGGCCGAACAGCCGTTCTGGACGGTGGGCGTGCCAGCGGCGACCGCGGTGCGTCCGCCAAGGTAACGGTTCGGTTGGCGCCGCCTGCGTTGGCCCTCAATCGATCCGTTCGAAGACCGATACCACGCGGGCGCGCCTGACGACCCACACCGGCAACAGCACGTACCCGAACACCACGAAGGCCAGCGCGAGAACTTCAAGGTCACCGAGCATCGCGGCGAGTTCTTCGAGTCGGACCTCGCGCCCGTTGTGACGGCCACCGTGCACCCCTCGTCACTGCTCCGCGCACCAGACGAGGAGACCAGACGCAGGGAAACGGCCAGGTTCGTCGACGACCTGAAGAAGGTGGCCGAGCGCCTGCGGTGAGATGCCGGCGTGGGGCTACAAAGTGATCGCCGCGAGCGCGAGCAGCGCGAGCAGGAACACCGAGCCGAACGCGAAGCCAAGTCCCCAGAACTGGCCCCGCGACAGAAAACCGCTCGCGTAGTACACCGGCGCCGGGCCGGTGGCGTACGGGCTGATGACGCCCATCAGCCCCAGGCTGTAGCACAGCAGCGCCGCGAAGCGTGCGGCATCGATGCCCGGGAGGGTTACCGGCGCGGCGAGCGCCACCGGCAGCAGCGCCGCAACGTGGGCGGTGACGCTGGCGAAGAGGTAATGCGACGCGAAGAACGGCGCGAGCAACAGCAGCGCCGCCGCGGCCGGCGACAGGCCGGCAAGCGGCACGGTCGCGCTCTTCGCGATCCATGACACGAAGCCCACCCTGGCCAGGCCGTCGGCCAGCGCGACGAGCGTGGCGAACCACACGAGCACGTTCCAGGCTGCGGCGTGGCCGAGCACCTCCTCCCAGCGCACCGCGCCGGTGACCCAGGAGATCTGCGGTAGAGTGATGGCGCCGGGCGGGAGAACCGGCAAAGGAGCGTGACCATGGTCATCCGGATCTGGCACGGCTGGACCACCCCCGCGAACGCCGATATCTACGAGCGGATGCTGAAGGAGGAGATCTTCGTCGGGATCCGCGGCCGCCGCATCCGCGGGTTCAAAGGCATCCAGCTGCTCCGGCGCGACGCCGGCCCCGAGGTCGAGTTCGTCACCGTGATGGACTTCGACTCGATCGACGCCGTGCGCGAGTTCGCCGGGGAGGACTACGAGGCCGCGGTCGTGCCGCCAAAGGCGCGCGCCGTGCTCGCGCGGTTCGACGCCCGTTCGCAGCACTACGAGCTGATGGAGCGGCTCGGCGCCGAGTAGGGAGCGGCTGCGCAACAAGGGAGGGCACGGTGAGGATCCTGTCCGCGACGCTCGTCGTCACGGCACTCGCCGTGCTCGCCGCCGCCTGCTCGACCGAGCGCAGCCCTTCGTCTCCCTCGCCTACCCCTGGCCCGTCGCTCGAGCAGCAGGCCTACGCACGTGTCAACGAGTACCGGCGGTCGAGGGGACTTGCCGCACTCGCCTGGAACGACACGATCGCCGAGCAGGCGCGCCAGCACAGCCTCGCCATGGCCAGCGGCCGCGTGCCCTTCGGACACGACGGCCTTGACGACCGCCTCGCCACCATCAGGCAGACGATCCCGTGGAGCGGCGCCGCCGAGAACGTCGCGCTGAACCGCACGGCCGGAGGGGCGGTGGACAGCTGGCTCGACAGTTCCGGTCACCTCGAGAACATCGTCGGCAACTACCAGCTCACCGGTGTTGGCGCGGCTGCAGCCGGCAGCTCGGTGTACTTCACGCAGATCTTCATCCGGCCCAGATAGCCCTGTTCCCATCTCCCTCCACGTAAGAGCTTTCGCGAATCGAAAGGGCGGGCGACGTTCGCGCGCGTGCCCATTACAGCGACCGGCCGCCCGGGGCCGTGGTACCATCGGAGTGGGTCTACCCACAGCCAAGCTGCATGGCCGCGTTCACCAAGCGGGCGGCCGCCCGGTGCAGGCGGAGCCCGATTCTCGCCGCGCTGCTGTCGCCACTGCTCGTTGCGGCGATCGGGCAGGGGCGCGTTTCGTCCCCGCCGGTTGCCGAAACCGGGCACGAGTTCGTGGTTCCCGCGGGCACCGCGGCGCTTCTGCAAGCGGCCGGCGTCGCCGTGCCGGTGGAGGCAGACCGGGCGCTGCTCGTTCTCCTGCGCGAGCTGCACGCCGGGCGCAACGACCCCGCCAGGATAGAGGCGGTGTTCGCACGCGCGGCCGCCGCCGCGGGCGAGCCCGAGCGCGTGCCCGGACTGCTGCCGCCCGCCGCCTGGGAGGCGGTCCTCGGACGGGGGGTGGCGCCCAACGATCTGGCTGCCGCGGTGCTGCGCGACCGGCAGGCCGCCTTCCTCTACCAGGGCTTGTTCGCCCTCGACGACGAGACGCTCGAGTTCTTCGCCGGGAACTCCGCGCTGCTGACCGCCGTGCACCGGCGCTCGGCCGGAGTCTTCGCCGCCTACTCGGACGGCATCCGCGTGCGCAACGGGCGAGTCGAGGTGCCGGGCGGCACGGCCGCCGAACGCGCGTGGGAGACCGCGCTCGGCGCCTCGCCGGCCGATCCCGCCCGCTTCGTCGCCAGCCTCCTGGAATCGGGCGGCGGCCGGCTCGCACAGCTCTTCGCAGCGCTCGGCCGGCTCGACCCGCCGCACCTCGCGTTTGCGGTCGGCCCGTCGGCTCGCGACCTGCCCGCTCTCATCGAAGCCGCCGCCGCCTTCGACGCGCGTACCCAGCTCCCTTTCACCGCCTGGTCGGACGTGGACGTGCCGCTCCTGCTCGAGCAGGTGCGCGTGACGCCCGACGGGGCGATGGCGCCGCCGCGCGGGCAGTCTTTCTGGGACGCCGCCTTCGACGGCCGGCGCTCGCTCCCGGGCGAAGGTCCCCCGGCGGCCGACGTGACCGCGGCATGGCTGGTGCG
>DAOPQX010000373.1:0-3671 GCA_035348395.1 Vicinamibacterales bacterium
GCTCGCGTACAGCGTCTTCTCGGAGGGCGGCTACGACATCGTGACGATGAAGCCCCGGGCCGGACGGACGGGCGACGCCGTGATGGCGGGCTCGCGGCTCGAGCTGCCGTCGGTTCCGCTGCCGGGAGAGAAGCCGGGACGAAGCGTGGAGGCCGAGTCGGCAACCTTCGGGGCGCGCGCCTACCGGGACGACATGTCGCTCGAGAGCCTCGGCCAACCCTATCTCAGCGCCGGCGGCGGCGGGGCGTTCGGCAATTACCTGCGGGCCGGCATGGGCTTCGGCTTCGGCGACATGCTCGGCGACCAGCAGCTTGGGGTGGCCTTCCAGGGCGGCTTGCGGCAGCACGACTTCGCCGCGCGCCTGTTGTACCTCAACCGCCGATCGCGGTTGAACTGGGGCGTGTCGGTTGACTACCTGCCGACGGTGTTCGGCAGCGCGAAGCGCGAGTACGACGAGGGGGCCCACGCCCTGCGTAGCGTGGCCGAGTACCGCCGGCAGTCGCACCTGCAGCTGGGCGGCCTGGCGATCTACCCCTTCAACCGTTCGCAGCGGGTCGAGTTCAGTGCAGGCTTCCGCAACGTGACGTACGGGCGCGAGGTCGAGACGCGGCTGATCGCGGTTCCCTCCTTCCGGGAACTGCAGCGCAACCGCGAGGGGCTGCCGGGCGGCGACCCCGTTCAGCTGTTCGAGACAGGCGTGGCGTTGGTGCAGGACACGGCGGTGTACGGGCCGACGAGCCCGATTCTCGGCGGCCGGAGCCGGCTGCAGGTCTCGCCGTCCTTCGGCAGCGTCAGCTACACGACCGTGCTCGCCGACTACCGGCGGTACCTGATGCCGGTGCGCCCCTTCACGCTCGCGGTGCGAGGCCGGTACGTCGCGCGGCTGGGGGGCGGCGGCAGCGACCCGCGCCTGATGCCGCTGGTCCTTTCCCTGCGCGACCAGGTGCGCGGGTACAACCTCCGCACGCTCGCCTCTCGCAGCTGCGAGCCGGGGCAGGCCGACTGCTCGCTGTTCGACGTGCTGAGCGGGAGCAGCCTGATCGCTGGAAACGTGGAGCTGCGCTTCCCGATCCCCGGGTTCCTGTCGGGACGCTTCAACTACGGGCCCCTGCCGGTCGAGGGGTTCGTGTTCGCCGACGCCGCGTCGGTCAGAACGCGCGCGGGCACAGGGCTGGGCGGCTGGCGGCAGCACCTGCTGCGGAGCGTCGGGGCCGGCGTCCGGACGAACGCGGCCGGCGTCATCCTCGAGATGGCGGCGGCCCGCACCTTCGACCGCCCGGGTCACGGGTGGACGTTTGCCTTCAACCTGACGCCGGGGTTCTGAGCTACACCCCCTCGCCGTCGATCGTCCCCACCGCGGCGTGTCTCACCAGGTGCAGCTCCTCGTCGGGCGGCGGCGCCGCCAGGCGCAGCGAGAACCACAGGGCGAGGCCGAGCACCGCGATGGCCATCAGCGCGAGCAGGGCCAGCAGTGACCAGAGCTGGAAGCGAACCGGCGCGAACAGGTCTGACTCGGCCTGCGAGACCGCCACCAGCCACTTCAGGTGCGGGTAGCTGGCGCGCAGCTGCGTGACTCCAACCCCTACCAGCCGGGCGCGCCCGTCCTGCGCCCGGGCCCCGAACGAGATCCTGGGCGGCGATTCCTGCCGCGCGATTCCCTGGATCCGTTCGCGAAGCAGGTCGGCCGCGAAGAACTGCGTCTCGGCGTCCGGCTGCAGCGACCCGAGCACGATCTGCCCCTCGTCGGTCACGAGGGCGGCGTCGCCGGTGTCGCCGAGCCGCATCGCCGAGACCGCGGCGGCCATCTCGCGCACGTCCACCACGGCCTTCAGGACACCCGCCAGCTGTCCGCCTGCCGGGTCCTCCACGGGCGCGCTGATTTCGAGGGCCCAGGTGTTCGCGCTCTCGTCCCAGGTGACGCCGCCGACGTTCAGCCGGCCGTGCACGCCGTCGCCGAACGCGCGCGTGAACCACTCCTCGTCGCCCTGGAAGTAGTCGGTCGTCATCCCGGACGCCGCGGCTAGGCGCCCCTGGCGGTCGGCGAGCACCAGCTCGCGGTAGGTCTGGTCGTTTCGGCCGGTCTCGGCGAGGAACGCTGAGGCCGCGTTGCGCGTGATCGGGGCCAGCGGCTCGGGGACCGTTCTCGACTGCTGCCATACCCGATCGAACTCTCTCACCGCGGCCGCGTCGAGCGGGGCGAGGCTGGCCTGCGCCGCCTCGCGGCGCACGTCGGACACGGAGGCGAGGATGGTGGTTTCGATGGCGCGCCGGTACACGTAGCTGTCCACGCTAGCCGCCGTCTGCGAGGCGACGTCGGCGAGGTGGTCGCCGAACGACGCGCGCAGCCTGGCCTGTCCGGCACCGACCACCACGGCGGCGGCGGTGGCGAGCATGACGAGCCCGACGACGAGGAACACCGTGAAGACGCGGTAGTTGATCCGCAGGTGCGACACGTCGACCTCCCGGGGCGGACGCCCCTCGGCCCACGCGTTGACGCGAACGGTCGGGAAGGAATGCCGAGGGCAGTCTGGCTCCACGCGCCGTGCGTGTCAAGTCGCGCCGCGGCTGGTAGACTGGAGGTCAACGCCTCGACAGGACGACCTGTGCTCCCATACCACGACGAGAACCGCACCCTTCGTCCCGCCTACGTCACCCTTATCCTCATCGCGATCAACGTCGGCGCCTGGATCTTCATCCAGGGCGCCGGGTCCACGCTGCCGCTGGCCCGCTCGGTCTGCAACCTCGGCCTGATTCCAGGCGAGCTGACGGGGCTGCTGCCGCCGGGCTCGGGGTTCGCGATGGGCGACAACATGGTCTGCCTCACCGACCCCGGCCGGCAGGCGACCAACGTCCTCACCTCGATGTTCCTCCACGGATCGTGGATGCACCTGCTGGGGAACATGTGGTTCCTGTGGCTGTTCGGGAACAACGTCGAGGACTCGATGACGCGGCCGCGTTTCGTGGCGTTCTACCTGCTGTGCGGCCTGGCCGCGGCGTTGCTGCAGGTGGTCGTGGATCCGCGGTCGAACATCCCGATGGTGGGCGCGTCGGGAGCCATCAGCGGCGTGATGGGCGCGTATCTCGTCCTCTATCCGCGCGTGCGGGTGTTCACGCTGGTCCCGCTCGGCTTCTTCATCACGTCGATTGCGCTGCCGGCCTGGGTGATGCTGCTGTACTGGGGCGCGCTCCAGTTGCTCGGCGGCTTCACGAGCATCGGGGCCGAGGGAGGCGGCGTCGCGTTCTGGGCCCACGTGGGCGGCTTCGTCGCCGGGTTGATCGGCGTCAAGCTCTTCGCCCGCCGTGATCACGTGCGGGATCACCGCTCGACGCGCTGGCAGCCCGAGCACGTCGGCTGGGACCGGTAAGGGGATCAGGCTCGCGGCAAGAGCCAGAGACAGCAAAGGCCGCGGCACCAGCCGCGGCCTTTCGTTTGTGTCTTGTGGTCGGGGCGACTGGATTCGAACCAGCGACCCCCTGAACCCCATTCAGGGAAAGCCCCCTTAGCAGCTCCTCTCAACGGGTAACACGGCCCCGGTCGACTCCCCGTGTTCCAGCCTGAAAATAGCCATTGACTCCCTTCAACTGTCGTCATAGACTCTCAGCCAAGCGCGGCCCCTCCTGTTACCCCGGTGTTACCCCGCCGCGCCCGGCACTCTTTCAGGGAGCCGCTC
>DAOPQX010000374.1:0-3671 GCA_035348395.1 Vicinamibacterales bacterium
CGGAGATCGCGCTCGCAGGCCTCCAGCTCCTGGAAGCCCACCTCCACCGCCCGCGCGTTTTCTTCCTCGGACAGGCCGAGCACCACCCCCAGCGCATCGAACATCTGCCGGGCCAGCAGCTCGCGGTCTCCGAAGTTCACCAGCGGGTTCAGGTACTCGACGCCGTGCTCCCGGAAGAGGTCCGACTCCTTCGTGAAGGCCGCCTTCACGGTTGCGGGCGTGACCGTCACCGTCGGGCACGCGTTGGCGCCCTGCAGGTGCGTGAGCGGCGTGTGCAGCACGTCCACCATCGGGAAGAAGACGTAGTTCAACGGCTTCTTCGCGTGCTTGACGAACAGCAGGTTGTGCACGTGGGCGATGCCGATCTTCGCCGGGAAGCACGGGTCGATCGCGCCGCGGCTCGACCCCTCGCGATACAGCTCCGGGGTCGTGTAGTCGGAGTAAACCAGGTTGGTGCCCTCGACGCCCAGGCTCTCGAAGTACGCGTTGAAGAACGGGGCGTAGACGTACATGTTGAGCACGCGGGGCATCCCGATGCGCAGCGAGGCCCGTCCCTTCATGGCCGCGATCCGGGCCCTTCCAGCGGTCGTCCAGGCGCGCGCCGGAACCGGGTCGGCCACCCGGGCCGGGCCGCGCGGCCGGAACGCCTCCTTCGAGGCGATCTCCACGAAGTTGGGGTTCGCCTTGCGCACCGCGTCGAGGTTCGCCTTGATCCCCCGCATCTCGTTCACGTCCTCGACCGTCCCCTTCTCGCAGGTGGCGATGATCAGGCGCTGCTCGTCGGCCGCCTTCGGCACCTTGGAGACGAACCTGGCCGGCGACGCCTTCGCCTGCGGGGCAGCCGCCGCGGCCTCGGCCTTCACGCGTTCCATCTGCTCGGGGGCAGGCGCCGCCCGCCCCGCCATCTTGATGTCGATGAAGGTCCGCAGGCAGTTGTTCTTGCAGAAGTTGCACCGCGTCGACTCGTTGCGCGTCGACCGGTAGCTGATCTTGCGGACCGCCTCCAGGCCGATGAACGTCGTGCGGCGGCCGCCCCTCCACAGGCGCAACGCCTCGACGGCCGCCCCGATCGCCCCCGACTCGCCGCAGTGCTGGTGCACGATGATCTCGGGCTCAGCGTCGGCGCCGCGGAAGTTCGACCGGATGAAGTCCACCTGCGCCTTCACGGCCGCCAGGTTGTGCTGCGTGCCTCCCTGCAGGACGAACCGCGTCCCGAGCTTCGCCAGGTTCGGGATGCTCGCCACGTAAAGGAAGATGTTCTTCGGCAGAACGGCCGCCAGCCCCGCCAGGATCTCCTCGGGCGCCCACCCCTGCCGCTGGAAGTTGACGATGTCCGACTGCATGAAGACGGCGCAGCCGTAGCCGAAGACGGGCATCGCCTTCGCCTCGAAGGCCTTGTCGGCGAACTCGCGCACGGGAACGCCGAAGCTCTCGGCCGTGGACTGCAGGAAGTAGCCGTTGCCCGCCGAGCACTGCGTGTTGAGCTTGAAGTCCTTGACGCGGCCGTCCTTGAGGACGATCAGCTTGATGTCCTGGCCCCCCACGTCGACGATGACGTGCGGGTCGCCGTAGTACTTCAGCGCGGACTCGGTGTGCGCGACCGTTTCGACGATCGCCGCGTCGGCGTGGAGCACGTCCCGGAGGATGTCCTTCGCGTAGCCGGTGGTGCCGACGCCCAGCACTTCCAGCTCCGCGCCCTGCCCCTCGACCTGCTCGCGCAGCCCCTCGAACATGTCGACGGTGTCCTGGATCGGGTTGCCCTTCGAGAGCTGGTAGACCTTGCACAGCACCTCGCCCTCGTCCGACATCAGGACCGCCTTGGTGGAGGTCGACCCGCCGTCCACGCCCACGAAGCCGCGCACCGCCTGCCCGGCCGCGAAGGTTGCCGGCGTGAAGGGGGCGGGCTTGTACTGCTCCTTGAAGCGAGCCAGCTCCTCGGGCGACGCGCTCAGGCCCGCGGCCCCGACCGCCGCCTTCTGCTCGGCGCGGCCGGCGGTGATGTAGTGCTCCAGGTGGCGCGTCCCCCGGTAGCGGCCCACCTCCTCGTCCTCCGTCCTGCCGAACTCGATCGCGCCCAGCGCGGCGAAGTACACGCCGTTGGCCGGGGTCTTGATCAGCGTCTCCGGCGTCTCGCCGGGCGGGATCTCGACCCCGCGCTCGCGCCACATCTTCGGGATGTTCTCCTGCCACGCCTCGCGCATCCCCCGGATGAACGTGTTCGGGCCGCCGAGCAGCAGCACGTGCGGCCGCAGGGTGTGGCCGCGCGTCAGCACCGTCAGGTTCTGCAGGACGATCGCCTCGAAGAGGGAAGCCATCAGCTCGTCTGACGGCGTGCCTTCCTTCTGGAGCCCGTTGATGTCGGTCTCGGCGAAGACGCCGCACTTGCCCGCCACCTTGTGCAGCTTGATCCCGCTGTAGCCCTGGTTGCCCAGCTCGTCGGCCGGGATCTTCAGCTTCGCGTTGATCTTGTCGATGACCGCGCCCGTGCCGCCGGCGCACTTGTCGTTCATCGACGGGATCTTCTGCTTGCGCCCGGCCTCCGGGTCTTCCTTGAACACGATGATCTTCGCGTCCTGGCCGCCGAGCTCGATGACCGAGTGCACCTCGGGGTGCAGCTTCTCGACGGCGAGCGAGACGGCGGTCACCTCCTGCACGAACTTGGCGCCCACCAGCGGGGCGATCGTCGCGCCCCCCGAGCCGGTGATGAACGCGCGGCAGTTCCCGCCGCTCAGCGACAGGTCGGCCTCGAGCCGCTCGAGGAACTCGAGCGTCTTCTCCGGCTGCTTGGTCTCGTGCCTCTGGTAGTCGGACCACACGATCTCGCCGGTTACCGCCTCCACCGCCACTGCCTTCACCGTCGTCGAGCCGACGTCCACACCAACCAGGTACTGCCGTGGCGCACAGGGTTCCATGCCGGTCTCCGTGAGCTGGTGAGTGATGCGAGCTACAGCGCCGCGGCCCGCCGCGCCGCCGCGGTCACCGCGGCGGGCGCGGAGGGTGCCGCCCCCGGGACGCGCCGCAGCCGCTCGCGGCCGTCCATCACATCGGCGACGTGAAGCAGGAAGCCGGCGGCCGTGCCCGTGACGCCTTCCCGGTGCGGGACCGGGTAGAACGGGTGGCGCAGCACGGGATGCAACTGCACGAAGGCCTTGATCTCGTCGAGGGTCCGGCCGGTCGAGTCGAGCGCCTCTGCGAACTCGGCCCTCGCCTTGGCCTTCGCCTCGCCGAGCGCCATCTGCACCCGGCTGTGCGCGTTGATCTCCCCCTCGCCGGAGGTCTCGATGGGCAGGAAGATCATGTCCTTGAAGTGGCTCATCACGGCCGACTGCACTCCGTCCGACTGCGAGGAGGGCATGCACCCGAACGGCTTGAGGCTGAGAACCATGTGCGCCTTCCTGCGCACCGTGTAGTAGATGTTCTTGGCGACCTCGAGGTGCCCCTCGCCGCCGCGGGCGAGCCGGTGGTAGTAGGGGGCGGCGAGGTCGGCCAGCTCCTGCATGTTCGAGAGCGGATGGCCGATTCCGCCGAGCCCCTCGACCAGCCTCTGGTACTGGCGCTCGAAGATGCGGCGGCCCGCGCCGTACGAAGCCATGCGCAGGCGGTGGCGCAAGGCCGAGGCCGCCCGGCGGCGCAGCTGCCACGCCGGCAGCTTCCCGGTGGAGACGCGCCTC
>DAOPQX010000375.1:0-3661 GCA_035348395.1 Vicinamibacterales bacterium
CCCGGGTGTTGTCCCTGATGTCATCGAGACCATCGAGGACCTCGTAAGTGACGTACCCCACCGCGAGCGCTCCCAGGATCTTGCCAAGGTCCCCTGCGTGGGCCCTCGGCGCCGCCGTGGCGTCCTCGTCGCCGGGCGGCCTTCCCGCCTGGGCCGAGCCTCTTGCCGTCGCCCTCCCCGTGTACCTGCTGTTCCTCGCGTATCCGTTGCTCATCACGCCGCGGCTGGGCGACCGATTGGGCCCTCATCTGACGGCGGTGCTGGCCAGCGCCACTTTCTTCGTCATCGCGCGGCGTCAACTGGAGGCGGGCGGATACGGGCCGGTGCTGGGCCTGCTGCCGCTCCTGCAGGCGGCCGCCATGGCGGTCCTGCTCGCTGCCCTGCTGCGGCTCGAACCGCCGGGCTCGCGGCACGCGGCGCGGATCGCGTTGGCTGCCGCCTCGCTCGTCGCCTTCGTGACCATTGCCGTGCCGGTGCAGTTCGATCGGCAGTGGGTGACGGTCGGCTGGGCGGTGGAAGGGGTCGCGCTCGCATGGGTGTATACCTGGGTGCGTCGGCGTCCACTGCTCTGGGCGGCGCTGGGCCTGCTGGCCGTCAGCGTACTCAAGGGCTTCCTGTTCGACATGGCGCGCCTCGGCGGGCTGTACCGGGTGGCGTCGTTCGTCGGCCTGGCGGTCTGCCTCGCGCTCGCCGCGGTCGTGCTGCAGCGCTTCGTCTTCGCGCGCCGCGCCGAGTAGGCCGTGTTTGAGCGCCCAGGCCGTTTGGAGTAATCTCAATGACTCGTGTGGCCGCGCCCGGCGGCTCGCGTTCGCGCTCGCGCCGACGACCACCCCGGACGCTCCCCCCCCTTACGCATCCGATCGAGGTATCTCCAATGGCGAACCGGTTCGAGGACCTGGACCAGAAGAGGCTCGCCCTCCAGCAGGGCGGCGGCCCGGATCGCATCGCGAAGCAGCACGCCCAGGGCAAGCTGACCGCCCGCGAGCGTCTCAGCCTCCTGTTCGACCCGGACAGCTTCGTCGAGTTCGGGCTCTGGGTGAAGCACCGCTCTGCGGAGCTGGCGGGCAAGGAGTTCCCGGCCGACGGGGTCGTCACCGGGAAGGGCGAGGTGATGGGGCGGCCGACGCTCGTGTTCTCGCAGGATTTCACCGTGGGCGGCGGCGCGGTCGGCGCGCTGCACGCGGCGAAGATCGTCGAGAGCATGGCCGCGGCGCTGAAGTGCGGCGCTCCGCTGGTGGGCTTCAACGACGGCGGCGGCGCCCGCATCCAGGAAGGCGTCGAGGCGCTGTCGGGCTACGGGCGCATCTTCTACCACAACACGCTGCTCTCGGGGGTGGTCCCGCAGATCTCGGTCATTGCCGGGCCGTGTGCCGGCGGCGCCGCCTACTCGCCCGCGCTCACCGACTTCATCATCATGGTCGAGCGCACCGCCCACATGTTCATCGCGGGGCCCGAGGTGATCCGCGCGGCGACCGGGGAGCGGATCTCGGAGGAGGATCTCGGCGGGGCGAGCGCCCACGCCTCGGTGTCGGGCAACATCCATTTCGTCGCGCAGAGCGACCGGGATGCCGTGAAGCTCGTGCGGACGCTGCTCTCCTACCTCCCCCAGAACAACCTCGAGTCTCCTCCCGATGCCCCGTTCAGCGGCCCCGTGGGCGACGACCCCGCGGTCGACGACCTCATCCCCGACGACCCGCGCCGCAGCTACGACGTCAAGGACGTCGTCGGCGCGCTCGTCGATCCGGGCAGCTTCCTCGAGGTGCAGCGCGACTGGGCGATGAACATCGTGGTCGGCTTCGCGCGGCTGGGCGGCATGACGGTCGGGATGGTGGCCAACCAGCCCGCGGTTCTGGCCGGGGCGCTCGACATCGACGCCTCCGACAAGGCCGCCCGCTTCATCCGCTTCTGCAACGTCTTCAACGTGCCGATCGTGACGCTGGTGGACGTGCCCGGCTTCCTCCCCGGGGTGGCACAGGAGCACGGCGGCATCATCCGGCACGGCGCCAAGATGCTGTTCGCGTACTCGGCCTCCACGGTGCCGAAGCTCACCGTCATCCTGCGAAAGGCGTACGGCGGGGCCTACCTCGCGATGTGCTCCCGCGACCTCGGGGCCGACTCGGTGCTGGCCTGGCCGACGGCCGAGATCGCGGTGATGGGACCCGAAGGGGCGGCGCGCGTCCTCTATCGCAGGGAACTGGAGAAGGCGGCCGACAAGCAGAAGTTCCTGCAGGAGAAGATCGCCGAGTACCGGCGGCTGCACGCCAACCCTTACCGGGCCGCCGAGGCGTTCCACCTTGACGACGTCATCCGCCCGTCGTGGACCCGGCGCCTGCTCATCGAGCGGCTCGGTATCTTGCGCGCCAAGCGCGACCTGCGGCCGCAGAAGAAGCACGGCAACCTGCCGCTCTGAGGCGATCGAATGGAGATGCACCCGCTGGCCGTCGCGTCGACAGCCTTCGCCATCGTCATGGCCGGAATGGCCTTCCTCGTGGTGGTGCTGGAACTGTTCCGGCGCATCGGCCAGCGGAGCGCCCGCGGCGCCATCGAAGCGGCGGGCGCGGCCGCCGCCCCGGCCGACGGCGGCCTCGATGAAGAGCTGGTGGCGGTGCTGGCCGCCGCCGCCCGCGAAGCGTTGGGCGCCCCCGTCCGACTGTACCAAGTGCACGTTCACCGCGGCGGCTCGACCGAGATCTGGTCGCGCGCCGGACGGATGGACATCATGGTTTCCCACCGGGTGGAGCCCAAGCGATGAAGAAGCTGCGCATCACGGTCAACCAGAAGGTGTACGACGTCGTCGTGCAGGTGCTCGAGGACGACGAGCAGACGGTCACGGGGGCGGGGTTCATGAACCCGTTGCCGCCGCCCCCGAAGAGCGCGGCCGTTCCGGTGGCCCCACCGGCCGCGCCGGCGCCCGTCCCGGTTCCGCCCTCGGCGGCGCCGCTCAAGGGCGACCCGAACGCGATACTGGCGCCGATCGCCGGCGTGGTGCAGAAGGTGTACGTCCAGGCGGGCGGCACCGTGGACGCCAAGGCCCCGGTCGTCCTGCTCGACGCGATGAAGATGGACACCTACATCTACGCCCCGCGGGCCGGCAGGGTGGCCGAGGTGAGTGTGGCGGCGGGCGACGCGGTGCAGGTGGGGGATCGGCTGATCCGTTACGAGACGGAGGGCTAGGTGCTCGAGTTCCTCCAGTCCACGGGCCTGGCCGCGCTGACCTGGCAACAGGCGGTGATGATCGCCGTGTCGGGCCTGCTCCTGTGGCTCGCGATCGCGAAAGGCTTCGAGCCGCTCCTGCTGGTGCCGATCGGCTTCGGCGCCCTGCTGACCAACCTTCCGCTCAACGGGCTGATGAACCCGCCGCACGGGGAGGAGATCGGCGGGCTCTTCTACTACCTGTCGTACGGCATCCGCCTCGAGATCTTTCCGCCGCTGATCTTCATCGGCCTCGGGGCGCTGACCGACTTCGGTCCGCTGCTCTCGAACCCGAAGACGCTGCTGCTCGGCGGGGCCGCGCAACTCGGCGTGATGGGGGCGTTCCTCGGGGCCTGGCTCCTCGGCTTCGACGTCCGCGAGGCGGCCTCGATCGGCATCATCGGGGGAGCCGACGGCCCGACGTCGATCTACCTCACGATGAAGCTGGCGCCCCACCTGATCGGGCCGA
>DAOPQX010000376.1:0-3650 GCA_035348395.1 Vicinamibacterales bacterium
CGCGTCGGCCCTGCGCGCCGCGCTGGAGGGCGCCGGCATCGAGTTGCGCCCGATGGGCTTCGACTGACGAAGCTCCGCATCCTGCTGGCCGGCGACGCCGGCGCCCTCCAGCGCGGCGCGCAGGGCCGACGCGAGGCCGACCGCGTCGGGCGTGTCGCCGTGCAGGCAGAGGGTGTCGGCCGACAGCTCGACGGCCTCGCCGGTGATGGCGACCATCGTTCCCTCGGTCACGAGCCGCAGCGTGCGTTCCACCACCTCGTGCGGGTCGTGGATCACGGCGCCGGGACGCGAGCGGGGGACGAGCGATCCGTCGGCCTGGATGGCCCGGTCGGCGAACGCCTCGCGGGCCACGCGCAGGCCCATCCGCTCGGCCTCGTCGGCCCAGGGCGAGCCGGCCAGCGCGACGAGGATCAGCGAGGGGTCCACCTCGAGGACCGCCTCGGCGATCGCCGCCGCCAGCTCGCCGCCGGGCACCGCCATGTTGTAGAGGGCGCCGTGGGGCTTGACGTGCTGCAGCTTCTTCGCGCGCGTGAACGCGGTGAGCGCGCCGATCTGGTAGACGAGGTCGTCGCGCACCTCGGCGGGAGACGCCGCGAGGGCGCGGCGGCCGAAGCCGCGGAGATCGGGAAAGCCCGGGTGGGCCCCGATGCCCACGCCGGCCTCCTCGGCCAGGCAGACCGTCCGCCGCATCGTGGCCGGGTCGCCGGCGTGGAACCCGCACGCGATGTTCGCCGAGGTGACGAAGCGGATGACCCGCTCGTCGAGTCCCATGCGCCACGGGCCGAAGCTCTCGCCGAGATCGGCATTCAAGTCGAAGCAGAGCGCCATGCCCACCCCCGTTGGACCGGTATGTTAGCCCGGCTGCCCGCCTCGCCGCAGCCCCCGCCTATGCTATTCTGCCCCGGCCGGTGGCTGCCGCCGGCGGACGAGGAGGCGACGTGGCTGACATCGCACGTATCCAGCGCGAACTGGGCGCCGCCGGGGTGGACGGCTGGCTGCTCTACGACTTCCACAACCGCGATGCCATTGCGTACCACGTGCTCGGCCTGGACTACGGCAAGTTCACGAGCCGCCGCTGGTTCTACTGGATCCCGGCAAGCGGCGAGCCCGTGCGCCTTTGTCACAAGGTCGAAGCCCGGAAGCTCGACGCGCTTCCCGGCGAGAAGCGGCTCTACCTCTCCTGGCGCGAGCTGCACGCCAGCCTGAAGGCGCTGCTCGGCGGCGCGCGGACGGTGGCGATGCAGTACTCGCCGCACGCGAACATCCCCTACGTGTCGGTGGTGGACGGCGGCACGATCGATCTCGTGCGGTCGCTCGGCTACGAGGTGGTGTCGTCGGCCGGCCTGGTGCAGACCTTCCAGGCGGTGCTCGACGAGGCGGCCTACGAGTCGCACCTCGAGGCGGGGAAGCGGGTTCAGCGGATCAAGGACGAGGCGTTCGCCCTGATCGCCGACTCGCTGCGCGCCGGCCGGACGCTGACGCAGTACGACGTGCAGCAGTTCATCGTGCGGCGCTTCGGGGAGGAGGGGCTCACCTGCAAGGGCGAGTACCCGATCGTCGGCACCAACGAGCAGCCGGCCGACCCGCACTTCGAACCGACGCCCGAGAACGCCCGGCCGATCAAGGCGGGCGACACCATCCTGATCGACCTCTGGGCGAAGCTCGACCAGCCGAAGGCGATTTTCTACGACATCACCTGGTGCGGCTACGCGGGCCCGACGCCGCCGGCGAAGTACGTCGAGATCTTCCACGTGGTCCGCGACGCCCGGCAGGCGGCCCTCGACTTCATCCGCGCCCGCTACGCCGAGGGGCGTACCCTTCACGGCTGGGAGGTGGACGACGCGTGCCGGAAGGTGGTGGAGGAGGCGGGGTACGGGCCGTACTTCATCCACCGGACCGGGCACTCGATCGGCGAGGAGGTGCACGGCAACGGCGTGAACATCGACAACCTGGAGACCAAGGACGAGCGCGAGCTGGTGCCCGGCATCTGCTTCTCGATCGAGCCCGGGATCTACCTCGCCGGGGAGATGGCGGTGCGCTCGGAGATCAACGTCTTCATCACGCCGTCCGGCCAGGTCGAGGTTGCCGGGGAGATGCAAAGGGAGCTCGTGCTGGTGTAGGGGCAGGGGCAGGCGCGGGACGCCTGCCCTACTGTGTCCGCTGTCTGCTGTCGTGGAGGAGCGTGTGACCATCTACCTGTGGGTCATCCTGGCGTACCTGCTGGTGATGACCGGCTACAACATCTACCGGTCGCGCCAGATCAAGTCGCAGGACGACTTCATGGTGGCGGGGCGCAGCCTGTCGCTCACCAAGATGGTCTTCACGCTGGTGTGCACGTGGATCGGCTCCGGCACCTTCATCGCCGGCGCCGAGTACGCCTCGTACGCCGGCTGGAGCGCCCTCTGGCAGCCCGCCGGCGCCTTCCTCGGCATCGCCATCATCTACTTCGTGGCCGGGAAGATCCGCACCTTCGGACAGTACACCGTGGGCGACATCCTCGAGGTGCGCTACGGCCGGTTCGCGCGCCTCTTCGGCGCCATCGCGCTCATCATCGCCTTCACGACGATCGTCGCCTACCAGTTCCGCGCCGGCGGCTACATCCTCAACGTGATCAGCGACGGGCGGATCTCGCTCGAGCTGGGCCAGACGATCACGGCGATCTTCGTCATCGGGTTCGTGGCCATCGGCGGGATGATCGCGGTCGCCCACACCGACCTGCCGAACGGCATCATCATCGTCTCGGCCTGCCTGATTGCCGTCCCGTTCGTGATCACCACGGCGGGCGGCTGGGCGCACGCGCACGAGGTGCTCGAGCCGTCGCGCTTCCAGGTGTTCGCCTCGGACTTCGGGAAGTTCCCGCCGCTGAAGGCGTTCGCCTACTTCCTCTCGACCCTGCTGCTGCTGCTGGGCGTGCAGTCGATGTACCAGAAGTTCTACGCGGCCAGGTCGCCGCGCGAGGCGCGGCAGGCGGTCGCGATCTGGATCGTCGGCACCATCGTGGTGGAGACGATCGTGATCGCCATCGCGGTCTTCGCCTCGGTGTACAACACCGAGCACGCCCTCGGCTGGGACGGGCGCGCGCTGGTGCTGAATGCCGCGCGCTACATGGTGCCCGGGTGGGCCGGCGTGCTGCTGCTCGGGGCCGCCTGCGCGGTCGTGCTCTCGACCGGCATGAACTACCTGCTGTCGTCGAGCTCGAACGTGATGCGCGACATCTACCAGTCGATGATCAACCCGAACGCCGATCCCGACAAGATGGTCGCCCTGCAGAAGGTCTTCATCGTCGTCATGGGGTTCTGCGCGTTCCTGATGATCTTCATCCCCACCTACATGAAGTCGCAGATCTCCATCCTGCAGTACGCCTACTTCGCGTATACGATGTACGGGGTGGCGGTGACGCCCGCGCTGTTCGCGGCGCTCACCTGGAAGCGGGCGACCTGGCAGGGCGGGGTGGCCTCGATCGTCGGTGGCGCGGTGGCGACGGTGTTCTTCGAGTTCGTGCTGCCAGCCCTCGCGCCGGGCGTGATGCAGGGGGCCGGCGGGGCCGCGGGCGCGGTGTTCGGCGCCGACCCGTGGGGGATCCCGAGCATCTACCCGTCGGCGATCATCTCGATCGGCGCGCTGGTGCTGGTGAGCCTGATGACGCCGGC
>DAOPQX010000377.1:0-3641 GCA_035348395.1 Vicinamibacterales bacterium
CTTCGAATCGTTCCGGCCCGGCCGGACGAGAACTCCCTTCGACCTGTCGGGCCGGCTCACCGGCCTTCGCACTGACGGCGGCGTCACCTGGGTGGCGGTGGGGGTGAACGGGGTCGTGCGCGCGGTTACTCGCACGTGGGAGAGCGAACCGGACCGCTGGCTCGCCACGCCGCCCCTCGACGCCTGGAAGCGCGACCACCGCAACGAGGTGGAGATCTTCGTCGTCGGCGGTGACGAGCGGTCGCCGGTGCTGCGCCGGGCCAAGCTGTCTCGAACCAGCACCGCGGGAGGCTGACGCCCCTTTCTCTTGCCCGCCCGTGCTACACTCACCGGCGGTCTCCTCGGGGACCGCCGCGTTCTTTCGGAACCGCCGAGCTCTTCCAGACAGCCTATGCGCCTACTGACACCGCTCCTGCTCGCGTGTGCGTTCCTGCTGGCCTGGCAGCCGCCCGTCGAGGCGTACCTCGACCCGGGCAGCGGCAGCATGCTCATCCAGCTGCTGCTGGGCGGCGTCGCGGGACTCGCCGTCATCCTGAAGCTCTTCTGGCGCCGCATCCTCGACATCCTGCACATCGGCGGCGGGCACGACCGGGAGCGTCCGGGCGATGCCTGAGGCGGGTGTCGAACCGGGTTCCTTCCGCGACCGGTCCGCGAGAGTCTTCATCCAGGACGACGAGGTTTTCCGGGGGCTGAACGAGCGCGCGCTCGAGCAGTGGAACACTCTCTCGGCCACCGCCTTCTTCCGCCGCTTCGTCGCCGACGGCGGGCTGGTCGGCACCGAGCGCCTCGATCCGGCCGGGCGCACGCTGCCGGCGTTCGCGGCCGAGTGGGCCGCAGTCCTCCGCCACGACCGGATTCCCTTCGTCTCGTACCCGTACGAGTGGTCGTTCGGGATGCTGCGCGACGCGGCGCTGCTGCAGCTCGACCTGCTGCTCGCGGCGCTCGACGAGGGGATGACGCTCAAGGACGCCTCTGCCTACAACGTGCAGTGGCGCGGGGCGAAACCGGTCTTCGTGGACATCGGCTCCTTCGAGCGGCGGCCGCCGGGCGAACCGTGGATCGGCTACCGCCAGTTCTGCCAGCTGTTCCTGTATCCGCTGCTGCTCACCGCCTACCGCGACATCCCGTTCCACCCCTGGCTGCGCGGCAGCCTGGAAGGGATCGACCCGGAGAGCTGCCTCAACGCGCTCGGCCTCGGCGGGCGGCTGCGGCGAGGCGTGCTGTCGCACGTGTACCTGCAGGCGCGGGCACAGGCCGCCTACGGCGGCACGCGGCGCGACGTCAAGGCCGACCTCCGCGCCGCAGGCTTCGACAGCGCGCTGATCAAGGCGAACGCCACGCGCCTGCGGAAGCTGATTGCCGGCCTCACCTGGAAGCGGGGCCGGTCCACCTGGTCGGAGTACACCAAGTGCGGCCACTACGAGGCCGCCGACGCCGAGGCGAAGCGGCGGTTCGTCGGCCGCGCCGCCGCGTCGGGCAGCCGGCGCCTGGTGTGGGACCTGGGCTGCAACACCGGCACCTTCTCGCGCATCGCCGCCGAGCACGCCGGCTACGTCATCGCCCTGGACGCCGACCATCTCGCGGTCGAGCGTCTCTACCAGGCGCTCAAGGCCGAGAACGACAGGCGGATCCTCCCCCTGGTCGGGAACCTGGCCGACCCGTCGCCGGACCTCGGGTGGCGCAACATGGAGCGGAAGCGCCTGGCCTCGCGCGGCCGGCCCGACCTGGTGCTGGCCCTGGCGCTCATCCACCACGTCGTCATCGGCGCCAACGTCCCGATCGACGAGTTCGTGGACTGGCTGGCGGACCTCGGCGGCGACATCGTGATCGAGTTCGTGACCCGCGAAGACCCCATGGTGGGCGTGCTGCTGCGCAACAAGGAAGACCAGTACGCCGATTATCAGATAGACGTGTTCGAGCGGTGCCTGCGGGCCCGGTGCGAGATCCTCGAGCGCGAGCCGCTCGGCTCGGGAACGAGGGTCATGTACTGGGCGCGCCCGCGAGGGTGAGGACTGAATGCTGCTGAAGCGCCTGAACACCGAGGACCTCGACCTGATCGTCAAGACGCTGCACGAGTTCACCGCGCGCGAGGCGCCGCTCGACCAGCGGCTGAAGTGGGACGAGACGGATCGCTGCCCGGCCGAGGTGGTTCGCGAGATGCTCGGCCCCGAGGTCGGCCTGCACCTGGTGTTCCTCCCGGAGGAGTTCGGCGGCATGGGCGGCGGCGCCTACGACGTGTACCGCTTGTCGTGCGAGTTCGCGAAGATCGACCTCGGCCTGGCGACCGGCATGCTCGCGGTGGCGCTCGGCACCGACCCGATCCGCGTCGGCTGCACCGAGGAACAGAAGGCGAAGTGGATCCCGCGGATCGCCGAGGAGGGCCTGATCGTCGCCTACGGCGTGACGGAGCCCGAGGCCGGGTCGAACGTGCAGAGCCTGAAGACCGAGGCGACGCCCATCGCCGACGCCGACGGCCGAGTGACGCACTACCGCCTGAACGGCGTGAAGCAGTTCATCTCGAACGGGTCGATCGCCGACCTCTACACGATCCTCGCCAAGGCTCCCGGAGGCCCGACCTTCTTCGTGGTCGAGCGCCAGACGCCGGGCCTGACGCCGGGCCGCCACGAGATCAAACACGGGATCCGCCTCTCGGACACCGCGCAGGTGTTGCTCCAGGACGTCGTCATCCCGGCCGGAAACATCGTCGGCGAGCGCGAGGGCGACGGCCTGAAGCAGGCCAACGAGGTCTTCGGGTACACGCGCCTCATGGTGGCCGCCTTCGGCCTGGGCGCCGGCCTCTCGGCGCTCGAGAAGGCCATCGCGTACTCGAAGCAGCGGAAGCAGTTCGGCACCTTCCTGGCGCAGAAGCAGGGCTTCACCCACAAGCTGCTCGTGCCCGACAGCGTGCGGCTGGCGGCGGCGCGGGCCTACATCGAGTACGTCGCCGACCTGCTCGACGGCGGGACCGCCGACCGCCAGGTGGAAGGGTCGGTCGCGAAGCTGTTCGCCACCGAGGCCGGCAACCTCGCCGCCGACCACGCCGTCCAGGCGCTCGGCGGCTACGGCTACTGCGTGGATTTCGAGGTGGAGAAGATCCGCCGCGACGCGCGCATCCTCACCATCTACGAAGGCACCTCGGAGATCCAGCAGAGCATCATCGGGATCTTCCGGATGCGAGAGGCGGTCAAGAGCAAGGGGCAGTTCTACCTGCGGATGGCCGAGGGGGTCGAGCCGCTTGCCGAAGTGGGCGGGCCGGCCGTGGCGCGCGCCGCGCGCTTCCTGGCCGACGCGGCGCAGACGGCCTTCCGCGCCAAGCTGGTGCGGCAGCAGCACGTCGCCTTCGAGTACGCCACCGCGATGACCGAGGTCGAGACCGCCGTGGCGCTCGCGAAAGCCGCCGCCGCGCAGGATGGCCACCTGATGAAGGCGCAGTCGCGACTCTGGGCGTCGCAGGTGGCCCTCTCGGTCCCCTCGCGGATCCTGACGGCGCTCACGGCCTCGGACGGCCTAGGCGCAGAGGAACTCACCCGCCTGCGAAAGCTCGGAGACCTCGAGGGGGCCCTTGCCCTCCAGTCCGGCGGCCTGGCCGACATGAACCTCGTGGCGGAGGGGATCACGGGGATGAGGGTGGGCGAGTAGTT
>DAOPQX010000378.1:0-3632 GCA_035348395.1 Vicinamibacterales bacterium
CCTGGACGATCAGCTCGAGCAGCGCGGCAAACGGCTCGGCGGCGAGCGGCAGCTCGTCGGCGACCTCGACACCGAGACCCGCGTCGGCGAACGCGGTACGCGCGAGGTACACGTAAGGCAACGGCCGGCCGAACACCAGCGCGAGGCGTGGAGGGGCAGCCGGGTCGGCACTGCCAACGAGCTGGCCGAAGCGCCGGGCCGTCGCGCGCAGTTCCTCCTCGCGATCGCGATGGCGGAAGCAGGGTGGACCGCTGCCCGGCTGGGGCGCGGTCGCCACGGTACTCTCCCCCGAGAGGGGTTTCCAGTTGTCGTCTTCGAGGTCGGGGAAGGCATCGTGCAGACGCTCGCCAAGCCCGGCGGCAAGCACGCGCGACGTGGCGACGAAGGCGACCGAACGGAGGCCCGGGAGGCGAGCCAGCAGGTCGAGGTCCGCCGGGTGAAGGCCGGCGGCGGGATCGGCCGCGCGATCCGCGGTTGCGATCACCATCTCGTTCCACGGCGCCGCGACGTCCGAGCGCAGCAGCGCCTGCCGCAGGCCGTCCTCGTCCATGCCGCCGGCCTCGGCCATGCGGGCCTGGAATCCCCGGTACGCCGCCACGAGGAACCGCGTCTGGCGCAGCAGCCGCTCGGCGCCGCGGTCGATGTCCACGCGCGGCTCCAGGTCGGCGACGAGGAACGACTCGAGCCGGTCCACCGTGCGCCGGTTGGCGAGCAGCGTGTCGTAGAACGCCAGCATCTCGGCGATCAGGCCGGGCCGCAGGGCGAAGGGCGGCGCCTCGCCGCCCGCGGCGGCCTCGCGGGCGGCCGCCGCCAGGAGGACCTCCCGCTCGAGCGGCGCCAGGCGCCGGGCCGATCCCGGCAGCGCCGAGTGCAGCCTCTCGTACCATTCCTGCCTGGTCAGCACGACCAGGCCGCCCGCGGCGCCCTCGTCTGCCGAGGCCGCCCAATGCGCCCGCAGGGTTTGCCATAGCAGAGATGCCGCCGAACGCGTGGGCACGAGCACGGCGAGACGCCCGGCCCGCCGGCCGGGGCGCGCCGGCGCGCACAGCGACGCGAGCGCCGCGTGCAGAGCGCGTGGACCGTGGGCTCGAACGAGCCGGATGCGTC
This sequence comes from Vicinamibacterales bacterium, assembly GCA_035348395.1. Taxonomy (GTDB): domain Bacteria; phylum Acidobacteriota; class Vicinamibacteria; order Vicinamibacterales; family Fen-181; genus JARKSS01. The sequence continues at coordinate 1,108 of DAOPQX010000378.1, forward strand.
GGGGCGTGGGCTGGTTCACTTCAGCTCGGGCGGCTTGGAGAGGACGGCGATCGACTGTCTCGCCTGCGCCAGCAGCATGACCGCGCCCGAGGCGGCGGCCGACGCGTCCCACGCGGCCTTGACGTCGCCGCTCACCGCCGCGCGCGTGCGGGTGCGGACGGCCTGGAGGCCGAGGTCGACGGCGGACAGGAGCGTGCCGTGCGCGCCAGCCATCTCGGCGGGGGCGGTCACGGCCGCGAGCCGCCGGTAGATCGCGTCGAAACGGGCCGCGAGCGCCGGAAGGCGATCGACCGGCGGGCCGGCGAGGGACCGGATGTCATCGAGCCGGGGGAGCAGGCGCTCGGCCTGCCTCACGCCCTCCTCGATCGCCTTCGAGTATTCCTCGAACGCGCGGGCGCGCAGCTGCCACTGGTCGCGCATCACCCGCAGGCGCCGCGCGGCGTCGAGGCGCTCCTCGAGCGCGGCCATCAGCCCCTGGACGCGATCGGGGCGCTTGCCGCCGAGCCGCTCGTCGCGCCGCCGGAGCGTCTGGATGGCGCGCTCCACGCCGCGCACGTCGGCGCGCGCGGCCGCGCGCTCGCTTGCGCGCAGCACCGAGTCGGCGAGCGACTCGTAGCGCCGCTCGACGTTCATCTCGGCCTCGAGCGTCGCCTCGGCCGAGGCCTTCGCCAGGCGCCGCCACGAGGCGGGGAGACTGGAGTCGGGCTCGTCGAGGATGGCGATCACCGCCTGCAGCAGCGCCATGCGCTCGACCGGCACGTCCGAGGCGCGCGCCGCAACGAGCGCCTGTTCGATCGACTGGGCCCGTGACGGCGGCGGCAGCAGCGGCATCGACGGCGGCTGCACCATGGCGACGAGGTTGAAGTCGAACTGTTGGACGCCGGCGGCGGCGCGCAGGTCGGAGATCGTCTCGTCGAGCAGCGACGCCATCTCCCGCACCTCGGACGCGCGGTACCCGAAGTGCTGGGCGGGCCAGCCGTTGACCAGCCGCTGCGCCTGCTCGGCGATCGCCAGCCGCCTGGCGGGGTCGCGCACCTGGGCGATCTCGTTGAGCGCGGCCGCCACCTCCCCCGTGAGCACGGCGTAGTCCATCTCGGCGCGGGTCGCGACGTACCGCGCGTAGCGGACCGCCTCGGTGTAGCGGCTCGTGCTCTCCCAGTCCACCGCGCCGGCCGGCAGGTTCACCAGCTGGAGGCGGTCCTGGCCCGCGGGCCCCAGCGGCATGGAGAAGATGACGCGGTCGCCCGCCCGGCTGCACTCCCCCACCGACGCGAGGGCGGTCCCGTCCTTCAGGATCACGCGGAAGAGCGGGAGGTGCGCGGGGTCCTGCGCCGTCGCCGCCCTTGGCAGGGCTGCGCCCGCGAGCGCCGCGAGCAGCGCGGCCACGGGGAGCGCCGGGAATCTGGGCATGCGCGTCAAGCGTAAGGGCCGGGGCGCCCAAGCGTCAAGGCCGCACGAAGGGCTGCGCACGAACGGTGCGCGGAGGGCGAAAGGGGCGGTGTGGAAAAGCTGTGGAGCGGCGGTGGGTTTGTTGTGTGAGGCGCGACAGCGTGCAGCGCGGGGTCACGGCCCCGCTTGGCCTGGCGCCCCGTCGAGGCTTGTGCACCTCGTCTTCGTCGGTCCTTTCGCTTGAAACGCCGGTGCAGCCCCGTAGAATGGCTTCGTCCTTTCACACGTCCTCGGCACTGACCACCATGATCCCCGTTCGCCGTTTCCAGCACGTCATCGCCGGCTGTGTCTACGACATCGAGGCCTCGCGCGTCAGGGAGGATCGCTGGCGAGCGCAGATCGCCCGCATTCCCGGCGTGCCGACGGCCATGATGCCCTTCTACGGCCGCACCCCGGACGAAGCGGCAACGCACCTGTGCGAGTGGCTCGCCCGAGCGCACCGGCTCCGCCCCGCGAGCTCGTAGGGGCGTCAATTCCGCTCAGAGCGGCTCGCGGCGCAGCAGCTGCGCGTTCGCCGCGACGATCACCGTGCTCGCCGACATGAGCACCGCGCCCACCGCTGGCGAGAGCACGATGCCCCACGGGGCCAGCACGCCGGCCGCCAGCGGGATCGCCACCACGTTGTAGCCAGCAGCCCACCAGAGGTTCTGCACCATCTTCCGGTAGCTGGCGCGGCTGAGCGCGACGATGCGCGCGACGTCGCGCGGATCGCTGCGGACGAGCACGACGTCGCCGGCCTCGACGGCCACGTCGGTGCCGGCGCCGATCGCGATGCCGAGGTCGGCGGTGACCAGAGCGGGGGCGTCGTTCACGCCGTCGCCGACCATCGCGACGCGCCGGCCCGAACCCCGCAGCTCTTCGATGACCTGCGACTTCCTCTCGGGCAGCACCTCGGCGAAGACCTTCCGTATCCCGAGTTCCGACGCGACGGCCTCGGCAACCGCCTGCTGGTCGCCGGTGAGCATCACGACCTCGATGCCCTGGCTCCTCAAGCGGTCCACCGCCTCGCGCGACTCGGGGCGCACGACGTCGGCCACCGTGAGCACGCCAAGAACGCCCGAGCGCTCGGCCAGGTA
>DAOPQX010000379.1:0-3623 GCA_035348395.1 Vicinamibacterales bacterium
TCGATCGGGATGATGCGCTTCGTCACCCTGACCCCCGAGCTGGCCGAGGAGTACGGGCTCTCGGTCGATCGCGGCGTGGTCGTCCTGCAGATGACGCGCAGTTCGTCGGCGTACCGCGCGGGCATCAGGCCCGGCGACGTGATCGTGAGCTTCAACGGGCAGCGGGTGGATGACGATGGGCAGCTGCGGAAGCTGCTGCTCGACGCGCAGGTGGGGACCACGGTCACCATCCAGGTGCTGCGCGACGGCCGCACGGTCAGCGTCAAGGTCCCCGTCGTCCCGAGGGTGCAGGGGAGGGGCTGACCCCGCTCCTCGCGTGTGTTGAGCAAGGACATGGGCGTTCGCGGGTCCTGCCGCGGGGCTCCCCCCGCTCGGCTTCGCGCGAAAAGCGCTTGTCACGCGTGTCGCGCTCCAGGCGAGCGGGGGCCTTCCGCCCCGCGTCACCCGCTCACGGTCTTGCCCGGCGCAAGGGCGGGGATCAAGGGCCGCGAATGGACCATGAGCATATTCATGACGTTGTTTCGCGCCGCGGTAACGGTGAGTGCGGTGGCGATCCTCTCGGCCGGAGTGGCGGGGGCCGGCGTCCCGGCGCAAGAGGCGCGTGCGTTCGAGGCTGTCGTCGCCGACCTGAAGTCGCCCGACGCGCGGACCCGCCTCGAGGCGGTCAGGCAGCTCGCGGCCGCCGGCCATCCCGAGGCAGCCCTGCCGCTCGCGACCGTGCTCGCCGATCCTGACGACCGGGTCGCACGGGAGGCGATGTACGCCGAGCTGAGCCTCTACCTCGGCACACGCGTGCGCGGCGAGCGCCGGGTGGCGTTCGTGGTCGAGATGCCCCGATCGAATCCCGCCTCGCGAGCCTTCGAAGACTCGTGGGGCTCGCTGCCGGTCACGCCGGTGCCGGGCGAGGTGATCGAAGGGTTGTCGCGCCGCCTGACCGGTGAAGACCTGATGCTGCGCCTCGAGGCCACTGCCGCGCTCGGCGTGCTGGGGCAGGTGGAGGGCGCGCTGACACCCGCACACGAGAAGGCGGCCGACGCGCTGGCCCAGCGGCTGGGCGACCCCAAGCCGCCGATCCGGGCGGCCGCGGCGCGGGCCGCCGGGCGGATGTTCCGCCGGTGTGCGGCGCCGTGCGCGGCCCCGGGCATCGAGCGGCTCGGCGACTCGCTGGTGCGCGCGCTCAACGACCCCGAGGCGCCGGTCCTGATGGCGGTGATCGAGGGACTCGGCGAGATGCGGTACGCGCGCGCGACCGAGGCGCTCGCGTCCGTGTACGACCACTTCCAGAAGAAGCCGCCCGCCCTCGCCGCGCTCGACGCGCTGGCGCGAATCGGCTCGCCGTCCTCGGTGCCCCTCTTCAAGGCGGCAGCCGCGCGCAAGGAGCCAGCCGCCCGGCGGGCTGCGCTCGAGGGCCTCGCACGTGCCGGCGAGCGCGATGCCTTGAGCGCGGCGGTCACCCAGGCGCAGGCCGTCCGGGCCGACACCGAGGTGGTGCTCGGGGCAGCGTTCGCCCTGCAGCGGGCGGGTCTCGGCCAGCACCTGTCGCCCCTGCTCAACGCGGCGGGCGGCGACGACACGGCCTTGCAGGTTCAGGACTACCTCGTCGAGCTGGGGCCGGAGGTCGCACCCCAGGTGGCGGCGGCGCTGCCAGCGGCAAGGGGCGAGGCCAGGGCGCGGCTGATCGAGGTGCTGGGCGTCATCGGCGGCCCCGGGCAGGTCCGCGCCGTCGAGGCCGCCCGCGGTGAGGGCGGCGCGCGCGTCGCCGCGGCCGCCGAGCGGGCGCTCAAGCGCCTCGCCGCGTCCCGATGATCCTCCCCCGGGCTTTCTACTCGCGCCCCACCCTGACGGTGGCGCCAGACCTTCTCGGGAAGGTTCTCGTCCACCGGTCTCCCGAGGGCCTGACGGCCGGGGCCATCGTCGAGGCCGAAGCCTACATCGGTGAGGACGATCCCGCGTGCCACGCCTCGGCGGGACTCACCCCACGGACGGCGCCGCTCTTCGGCCCGCCCGGGCACGCCTACGTTTACCTGAACTACGGCATCCACTTCCTCTTCAACGTGGTCACCGAGGAGGACGGCCACCCGGCCGCCGTGCTGATCCGGGCGCTCGAGCCGCTCGAGGGACTGCCGCTGATGCGGAAGCGGCGAGCCCGCGACCGGCGCTCGGGCGTGGTGCCCGACCACGAGTTGTGCAGGGGACCCGGCGCGCTCGCCCGCGCGATGGGAATCGACCTCCGGCACAACCGGGCCGACCTGTGCGAAGCCGGCCAGGGCGGCCGGCGCAGGCCTTCAGGCCTGTCCGGTCTGTATCTCGAGGATCGCGGGATCCGGTTCGAGCCGATCGCCTGGTCGGCGCGCATCGGCGTCTCGGCTGGCGCCGATCGTCCCTGGCGCTGCTACGTCGCGGGTTGCTCCTCGGTCTCCGGACGGAGGGAACAACGGGTGACGGCCGAGGAATCCTGATGCCACGGCCACCAGGTCCTACGCTTCGCGGGCGCCGGCGAGGATCGGAGCGAGGTGCTGCCCGGTGTAGGAGCGCGGGCAGGCGGCCACCTGCTCGGGCGTGCCGGCGACGACCACGAAGCCGCCCTCCTCGCCCCCCTCGGGGCCGAGGTCGATGATGTGGTCCGCCGTCTTGAGCACGTCGAGGTTGTGCTCGATGACCAGCAGCGAGTGGCCGGCCTGCAGCAGCTTGCGGAAGGCGGCGAGCAGCTTGGCGATGTCGTCGAAATGGAGGCCGGTGGTCGGCTCGTCCATGATGTAGAGCAGCCGGTCGGCCGTCTTCGAGGCGAGGTGCGAGGCAATCTTGATCCGCTGCGCCTCGCCCCCCGAGAGCGTCGTCGCCGGCTGCCCGAGGCGCAGGTAGCCCAGGCCGATCTCGTCGAGCACGTGCAGGCGCCGCAGCACCTTGGGCGAGCCCGAAAAGAACGCCAGCGCCTCGCGGACGGTCATCTCGAGCACCTGGTGCACGTCCTTCCCGCGGTACTTCACCTCCAGCACCTGCGGCTTGAAGCGCTTCCCGTCGCACTGCTCGCAGGGCACGAAGACGTCGGCCAGGAACTGCATCTCGACCCGGATCTGCCCCTCCCCCTCGCACGCCTCGCAGCGCCCCCCGGGCACGTTGAACGAGAAGTGGCTCGCGGTCAGGCCCCTCGACCGCGCGTCCCTGGTCGAGGCGAACAGCTCGCGGATCGGGTCGAACGCCTTCAGGTAGGTCACCGGGTTCGACCGCGGCGTGCGCCCGATCGGCGCCTGGTCGATCAGGACGACGTCGGTGACGCCGTCGGTGCCGATGACGCCGCGATGGGCGCCGACGCGGCCCTCGTAGCCGCCCTTCGCCCGCTTCACCGCCGGGTGGATGATGTCGTGCACCAGCGTCGACTTCCCCGATCCGCTCACGCCCGTGATGCAGGTGAGTGTGTTCAGCGGGATCGAGACGTCGATCCGCTTCAGGTTGTGCTCGCTGGCGCCGAGGATCTCGAGCCGGTGCCCGTTGCCGCGGCGGCGCAGGCGCGGCACCGGGATGCTCAGCTCGCCGCGCAGGTAGCGCGCGGTCAACGACCGCGTGTCGCGCATCAGCTCGTCGAGCGTCCCGCTGAAGACCACCTTCCCGCCCTGCTCCCCGGC
>DAOPQX010000380.1:0-3582 GCA_035348395.1 Vicinamibacterales bacterium
CGCCGCGCCCGCGGCCGCAACCTTTTCTTCTCGACCGACATCGCCTGCGGCATCCGCGACGCCGACATCATCTTCGTCTCGGTGAACACCCCCACCAAGACCTTCGGCGAGGGGTGCGGCCGGGCCGCCGACCTGCAGTTCTGGGAGAAGACGGCGCGCCAAATCCTGGCGAACTCCACCGGCAACAAGGTCGTCGTCGAGAAGTCGACGCTGCCGGTCAGGACGGCCCAGGCCATGGACCGGATCCTCAACAGCAACACCCGCGGCCTGCGCTTCGAGGTGGTGTCGAACCCCGAGTTCCTGGCCGAGGGCTCGGCGATCCGCGACCTCGAGAACCCCGACCGCGTGCTCATCGGCTCGCACGAGACCCCCGAGGGGCTGCGGGCGCGCCGCGCCGTGGCCGACCTCTACGCCACGTGGGTGCCGCGCGACCGGATCATCGAGTCGAACATCTGGAGCGCCGAGCTGTCGAAGCTGACCGCGAACGCCTTCCTCGCGCAGCGCATCTCGTCGATCAACTCGATCTCCGCGCTGTGCGAGGTCACCGAGGCCGACGTGGACGAGGTGGCGTACGCGATCGGCAGCGACTCGCGCATCGGCTCCCGCTTCCTGAAGGCGAGCGTCGGCTTCGGCGGCTCCTGCTTCCACAAGGACATCCTCAACCTGGTCTACATCGCCGAGTCGTACGGCCTGCACGAGGTGGCGCACTACTGGGAGTCGGTCGTGCGGATGAACGACTGGCAGGAGAGCCGCTTCGTTCACCGGATGCTCGCCAACATGTTCAACACGGTGGCGGGCAAGCGGATCGCCCTCTTCGGGTTCGCCTTCAAGGCGAACACGGGCGATACCCGCGAGTCGCCGGCGATCGCCGTCACGCGCCAGCTCCTGGCCGACCGCGCGCACGTCGTGATCACCGACCCGAAGGCGCTCGACAACGCCCGGCTCGACCTGGCCGGCGTGGACGGGCAGCTCGAGTTCGAGCCCGACCCTTACAAGGCGGCCGAGGGCTCGCACGCGATTGCCGTGATGACCGAGTGGGACGTGTACAAAAAGCTCGACTACAAGCGGATCCTGGCGTCGATGGAGCGGCCCGCCTTCGTGTTCGACGGCCGCAACATCCTCGACCACCGGCTCCTGTTCGAGCTGGGCTTCAACGTGTTCCCGATCGGAAAGAGCCCGCTGAGACAGCCGTAGAAGAAGGCTCAGGGTTCAAGGCTCACGGCTCAGGGCTCAAGGCTCACGGGCCTGCCCCGCCATAGCCGCGAGCGTAGCGGGCGTTTGGCGAAGGCGGGCACGCCCCCCGGTTTCCCCTGCATCTCCGCCCCCGGGTGGATCAAGAATGCAGCGCACCCTGCCGCGATTGCTGGAGACGAGCGCCGAGCGCTTTCCTGACAACGTCCTGCTGCTCGAGAAGCGCGCCGAGCGCTACGAGGGGACGACCTACCGCGAGGCGCGCGAGCGCGTGCACCGCTTCGGCGCCGGGCTGATGGACCTGGGGCTCCAGAAGGGCGACCGTGTCGCCCTCCTCTCCGAGGGGCGAAACGACTGGGTCGTCGCCGAGCTGGGCATCCTTTGCTGCGGCGCGGTGAACGTCCCGATCTCGGTCAAGATCGACGAGGCGTCGGCCCTGAAGTTCCGCCTCCTGCACTCGGGCTGCCGGATGGCGGTCGTCTCGCGCGGCCAGGTCGAGAAGATCCGCGCTGTCAGGAACGACCTGCCCGACCTGCAGCTGACGATCGTTCTCGACCCGCTCGAGCCGCTCGAGCCCGACGAGGTCTGGGCGGGCGACGTCGCGGCCCGGGGCGAACGCCTGCTGGCCGGCAGCCGCGCCGCGTTCGACGCGCGCTGGCAGGGGATTGCCGAGCCGGACCCCGCCAACATCTGCTACACCTCGGGGACGACGGCCGACCCGAAGGGGATCGTGCTGACCCACCGGAACTACACGGCCAACATCGAGCAGGGGGTTGCCACCATCCACCCACAGCCCGACTGGGTGCTGTTGAACGTCCTGCCCTGGGACCACGCCTTCGGCCACACCTGCGGCATCTACATGATGATGATGAGCGGCGCCGCGCTCGCCTCGGTGCAGGCGGGCCGGAGCGCGATGGAGGCGGCGAGGAACATCCCGGTCAACATCCGCGAGACTCGCCCGACGATCTTCCTGAGCGTCCCCGCCATCGCGAAGAACTTCCGCAAGAACATCGAGAAGGCGGTCCGCGACAAGGGGCCGCGCGCCGCGGCGCTGTTCGAGCGGGCGCTGAGGACGGCGTACGCCTACAACGCCGAAGGGTGGAACCGGGGCGCCGGCGCCAGGAAGCTGCGCAAGCCGCTCGTCCTGCTCTACGACCGGCTGCTGTTCCGGAAGATCCGCGAGAACTTCGGCGGCCGGCTGCAGTACTTCGTCGGCGGGGGCGCGCTGCTCGACATCGAGCTGCAGCGGTTCTTCTACGCGATCGGCATCCCCATGCTGCAGGGCTACGGCCTCACCGAGGCGGCGCCGGTGATCTCGGCCAACACGCTCGAGCACCACAAGCTCGGGTCGTCGGGGCGCGTGCTGCCCAACATGGAGGTCCGCATCTGCGACCCGGAGGGGCGCGACCTGCCAACCGGCGGGCGCGGCGAGATTGTCGTCCGCGGCGAGAACGTGATGGCCGGCTACTGGCGGAACGACAAGGCGACCGCCGAAACGATCCGCGACGGCTGGCTCTACACCGGCGACCTCGGGTACTTCGACCAGGACGGCTTCCTCTACGTCCTCGGGCGGGTGAAGAGCCTCCTCATCGCCGACGACGGGGAGAAGTACAGCCCGGAGCTGATCGAGGAGGCCATCACCGGCGGGTCGCCGTACATCGAGCAGGTGATGCTCTACAACGATCAGTCGCCCTACACGACCGCGCTGCTCGTGCCCGCGCGCGACGCGCTGCGCGGCTGGCTGAAGGCGCGAGGACTGTCGGCGGCGGCCCAGGAGGGCCAGGAGGCGGCGCTCCGGCTGATCGAGGGGGAGATCGCGAAGTACCGCGACGGCGGCGAGCGGGCGGGGATGTTCCCCGGGCGCTGGCTGCCCTCGGCGGTGGCGGTGCTCGGCGAGGGGTTCACCGAACAGAACCACATGCTCAACTCGACGCTGAAGATGGTGCGCGGGAAGATCGTCGACTACTACCGCAGCCGCATCGACTACCTCTACACCCCGGAAGGACGGTCGATCCTGAACGAGCAGAACCGGCGGATCGTGAGCCGCCTGGATTAGCAGCAGACCAGTAGCACAGGCGTCCCGCCTGTGGGCACTGCCTCCAGTGTCAGTACGCGGCGCTCCGGCCTCCCCGCTCATCCTCCCAGTAAGGCGCCCAGGTGAGGGCGACCACCTGCACGCCGATCCCTGACTTCTTCGGCGCTATCTCCAGCTGCTCCAGCGGTCCCGCCGTCATCGTCGTCTCGATGGCGGCGGCCTGCGCGGCCAGCTCGGCCTCGAGCTCGGCGACCTGGCGCTGCAGCGCCTCCACCGTCTCGGCCGCCCGCTTGACGTCCTCGGCCTCCTTCATCGTGCGGCCCACTCCGCGGGCCGCGGTCGTGGCGCGTCCGAGG
>DAOPQX010000381.1:0-3579 GCA_035348395.1 Vicinamibacterales bacterium
CGCTCAAGTGCGAGACCGTCTCGCTGTACCAGGGCGGCCAGCACTGGCTCTACAAGTACAAGCGCTACGACGACGTGCGGCTGGTGTTCGCGCCGGAGTACGCGATTGCGGCCTTTGGCGGCGACCCCGACAACTTCCAGTTCCCGCGCTGGTGCCTCGACATGTCGCTGCTGCGCGCCTACGAGAACGGCAAGCCGGCCTCGACGCCCGGCCACCTGTCGGTCAACTGGGCGGGCGCGAAGCAGGGCGAGGCCGCGTTCGTGGCCGGCCACCCCGGCACCACGCAGCGCCTGCTCACCGTGGCGCAGCTGAAGGCGCAGCGCGACGTCTTCCTCCCCTTCTGGCTGATCCGGTTCTCCGAGCTTCGCGGCCGCCTCGCGCAGTACTCGAAGACATCGCCCGAGGCCGCGCGCACCGCCACCGACTACCTCGACACCGTCGAGAACAGCCTCAAGGTTCGCCGCATGCAGCTCGCAACCCTGCTGGACGATCGGCTGATGGAGCGGCGGGAGGAGGAGGAGCGCAAGCTGCGCGAAGCGGTGCAGGCCGACCAGGCCCTGAAGGCGCTTGCCGGCGAGGCCTGGGACGAGATCGCGCGCGCCGAGGCAACCTACCGGAAGATCCTCGGGCCGTACACCTGGCTCGAGGGAGGCGCCGGTTTCAACAGCGACCTCTTCGGCTACGCGCGCATGATCGTGCGGGCGGCCGAGGAGAGCGCCAAGCCGAACGCCGAGCGGCTGCGCGAGTACACCGACGCCGCACTCGAACAGGTGCGCCAGGCGCTGGCGGCGGAGGTGCCGATCTACCCCGAGCTCGAGAAGGTGCGCCTCTCGTTCTCGCTCGAGCGCATGCGCGAGTACCTCGGGCCCGACCACCCCGTCGTCAAGCGGGTGCTCGGGCCTGCGACGCCCGACGAGCGCGCCCGCGAGCTGATCGCCGGATCGACGCTCGCCTCGCCCAAGGCCCGCCTCGCGCTCTTCGAGGGCGGCCAGGCGGCCGTGAACGCAAGCAAGGACCCGATGATTGCCCTCGCGAAGGCGGTAGACGCGGAAGCGCGCGCCCTGCGGAAGGTGTACGAGGAACAGGTGCAGGTGCCCGAGCAGCGGGCGCAGCAGGCGATTGCCGACGCCCGCTTCAAGGTCTACGGCACCTCCATCTACCCGGACGCCACCTTCACCCTGCGCCTGTCGTACGGCTCGGTCCAGGGGTGGAACGAGTCCGGCCGGCCCGTCGACCCGTTCACGCAGCTCTCGGGACTGTTCGAGCGCGCCACCGGGGCGCCCCCCTTCGCGCTGCCGAAGGCGTGGCTCGAGGCGAAGCCCCGCCTCGACATGACCACCCGCGCCAACTTCACCACCACCAACGACATCGTCGGCGGCAACTCGGGCAGCCCGGTGATCAACGCCGCCGGCGAGATCGTGGGGCTGATCTTCGACGGCAACATCCACTCGATCTCGGGCGGTTTCTGGTACGACGAGGAGATGAACCGCGCGGTGGCCGTCCACCCGGCGTTCATCCGGACCGCGCTCGAGAACGTGTACAAGGTCCCGGGCATCGCGGGCGAGTTGGGTATCCAGGCAACGGTCAAGAACACGGCGCGGTAGGCAAGGCCATCCTACCTCAGGCGTGGGCGTTCCGGTGCTATCTTACGTGCTATCTTACGTGTGTCATCTTACGTGTGTCATGGCTGTCTGGCTGCGATACCTGTTCGCCTTCCTGTTGTTCGCTCACGGCTTCATCTACATCCGCGTCGGCGGGGCGCTGCCCGGTACGGTCAAGGGCTGGAACGGCCGGCCGTGGCTGCTCAGCAAGGCCATCACCGGCGGCGCACTCATCACCCTGCTGCGTGCCGTTCACGTCGCGGCGGGCATCGCCATCGTCGCCTGCGCGATCGCGATCGCGCTCAACCACCCATCGTGGCGCACCTTCGCGATCCTCGGGTGCGCCGTCGGGCTGGTGGCGTTCGCGATCTTCTGGGACGGCCAGACGAGCCTGCTCTTCGACGAGGGAGCCGTCGGTGCGGTGATCAGCCTCGCCCTGCTGCTTACCGCGATCCTGGCCTGACGCTGCCGCCAGCCTGACGCTCACCGGCTCCCTTTTTCTCGGGTCCGCTCCTTGCTTCATCGACTTGGGCCCGGGTGGCCCAGCACATCGGCACATCGGCCTAACGGCTTGCCTCGCTTGCCCTTAGACAGCTTGCGGGGCGATCGCTGAAGGCATTCGGCTGCATGTTCCGAAGACACTCGGGGCGTTTGGCCCCGTCGCCGGCCCCGACCCGCAGCCTGGCTATAAGGAGGTTCCCTGATGGCAACCGGCACGTCGATGTCCCCGGACAAGGCCGCGCTCGGGCCGCGGCAGCGTTTCCTCGACACCCTGGAGCGCGAGCACGAGACGACGATGAAGGTGCTGCGCGCGTACCCCGCCGACAGGTTGGACCTGCGGCCGCACCCGCGGTGCAACACCGCCCGCGACCTGATGTGGACGCTGGTGATGGAGCAGAAGCTGGCGCAGAAGGCGTTGACGATCGGCTTCGACTGGTCCAAGGCCCCGGGCTCGCCGCCGCCGCCCCCGCAGCAGCTCGACGAGATCATCGACACGCTCGAACGGGAGCACCGCCGAGTCGTCGCGCTGGTGAAGGATCTGCCGGACCAGAAGCTGCACGAGACCGTCACGTTCCCGACGGCGCCCAAGACGATGGGCCAGTGGCCGATCGACCAGTTCCTCTGGATGCTGCTGCACGATCAGATCCACCACCGCGGGCAGCTGTCGATCTACCTGCGGATGGCGGACGGCAAGCTGCCGTCGATCTACGGCCCGACGGCGGACGAGCCATGGCTCTGACGCCGGTCAAGGCTCACGGCTCAGGACTCAAGGCTCAGGGGCTGGCAAGCCGCAGTCTTCAGCGGCCTGCTAACCCCTCCTCCAGCATCCAGATGTCGCCGCCGCGCGGCACGAAGCGGTCGAACGACGCGAGCGTCCCGTCGGGCGACCACACCGGGTAGTCGATCCGCACCTCGGGATCGTCGAACTCGAACACCGCCTCGGGCGCGCCCTGCCCGACCCTCGACACGTGCAGCACCTTGTGGTTCACCACGTCGAGGACGAGCGACTCGTCGGGCGACATCGACATGTGCGCCCCCCCGGCAATCTCGCCCAGGGGCTCTGCCTCTCCCCCCTCCACCGGCACGCGCAGCGTCAACGGCTTCCCTCCCCCCGGGCAGCGGAAGATCACGTAGCGGCCGTCGCGGGTCCACCGGAGAAAATGTCCCATCGCGCCGACGGTGGTGAGCGGCCGCGGCTCCGAGCCGTCGGCGTTCATCACCCACACCTCGAGGCGGCCGAGCCGGTCCGACTGGTAGGCGATGAGCCGCCCGTCGGGCGAGTAGAACGGGTTGATCTCGATGCCGCCGCGCGGCGAGAGCGATGCGAGGTCGCCCGACTCGAGGTTTACCGTCCAGATGCCGGGGCTCCCCGAGCGCGACGAGAAGAAAGCCAGCGTGCGCCCGTCTGGCGACCAGTTCGGCTGGAAGTCGCCGCCCGGCCCGCGCGTCACCTGCTTCGACGCCGCTGCCGCCACGT
>DAOPQX010000382.1:0-3578 GCA_035348395.1 Vicinamibacterales bacterium
CTGGACGACCTGGCTCCCGCCACGCTGACCGTGTCGGAGGGCTCGGCAGGCTTTGCGGCGAACCGGCGCGTGGCCACTTCGAAAGGGTACGAGATCGGCTACAACCCGTCGGGGCCGGTCGATCACCGGGTGCCGGTGCTGCGGGTGAACGGCGCCGACGGAAAGCTTCGCGCCATCCTCTTCGGCTACGGCTGCCACAACACCGCGATCGGGCCCGAGTCGTACCTGATCGGCGGCGACTACGCGGGGGCTGCACAACAGCGCCTCGAGCGCGCGCACCCCGGTGCGACCGCGCTGTTCCTGCAGCTCGCCGCCGGCGACCAGGACCCCTACCCGCGCGGTGCGACGGAGTGGGCCGACCGGCACGGCGCGACGCTTGCTGCCGCGGTGGAGCAGGCGCTCGCCTCGGGGAGGCAGACGCCGCTCGGAGGGCCGCTCGGAACCGCCTACCGGGACGTCTCGCTGGCGCTCGCGCCGCACACGCGGAAGCTGTTCGAGCAGCGGCTCGCCGATCCGCTGCCGGCCCGCGTCCGCAACGCTCGTACGATGCTGAAGGCCTATGACGAGGGCCGGCCCATGGTGTCGCTGCCGTACCCGGTGCAGGCGGTTCGCCTCGGGGCCGGCTTCGCCATCGTGGCCATTGGCGGCGAGCCCGTCGTGGACTACGCGCTCCGCGCCCGCCGCGAGCTGCCGGTGGTCGTGCTCGCCGGCTACTCGAACAGCGTGAGGGGCTACGTGCCGAGCGCACGGGTGCTTGCCGAAGGGGGATACGAGGCCGGGGACAGCGCGATCTACTACGGCCTTCCCGGGCCCTTTGCGGCTGGCGTCGAGGACACGATCTTCACCGCGATTCGAGACGTGCTGAACGCGGCGCGGTGACCGGCCGGCCGCCGCGCCGCGTGACGCTCACGACGCCGGTAGCGCGGCCACCGTCGCCCAGCCGCCGCTCTTGTGCGACGCGAGGCACGCCTCGATGAACGCCATCGTGTGTGCGGCTTCCTCGATGCGCGGGTAGAGGAAGTCGGGCACCGGGTCGCCCAGCGACCGGGCCATCCGCTCCTGCGCCACCTCGCCGTAGATGTTGGCGAACCCCTGCAGCATCCCCTCGGGGTGCCCGCGCGGCGACCGCCCGCCCGCGATCACCTCGCCTGGGAGGTACGGATCGCCGCGCCCGACCACGCGCAGCGGCTCTCCCTGCATCGCGAGCCGCAGGTAGCTCGGCTCGCGGTGCCACCACTCGATCAGCCCACGCTCGCCGACCACCCGGAGCCGCACGTCATTCTCCGCGCCGGCCGCTGCATTGGTGGCTGTGAAGGTTCCGCGGGCCCCTCCCTCGAACTCGAGCAGGGCCGACACGTGATCGACGACGCGCCGGCCGGGAACGAGCGCGCCCACTTCCGCCGAGACCCGGGCCACCTGGCGGCCGATGGTGACCGAGGCCAGGTGCTGCGCGTGGCAGCCGATCGCGCTCATGACGAGCGCGAGGCCGCTGCGCGCCGGGTCGAACAGCCACTCGAGGCGGCGGTTCGACGGGCCGTCCTCCACCCGGGTCGCGTTGCTTCCCTGCAGGTACTCGACCTGCACGAAGCGGGGCTCGCCAATCGCGCCGTCCTTCACGAGCCAGCGGGCGTAGCGCGTCATCGGGTAGGCGGAATAGCCGTGGACGACCGCGAAGAGGCGGCCCTTGCGGCGCGTCCGCTCGACCAGGTCGCACGCCTGGGCGAAATCGTGCGAGACCGGCTTGTCGCCAATCACGTCGAGGCCCGCGTCGAGGGCGGCCGCGGCGGCGGGGTAGTGCGTGTCGTTGGGCGACATGATTGCCACGGCATCCGCGCCGTCCTCGCGCGCGGTCTCGGCCGCGATCATCGCGCCCACGTCCGGGTAGCAGCGCTCGGGCGCAAAGCCCAGCTCGGCACCTGCGGTTCGCGAGCGGACCGGGTCGCCGGAGAACACGCCCCCGACCAGTTCCCACCAGCCGTCGAGCAGCGCCGCCGACCGATGCATCCGGCCAATCCACGAGGCCGGCCCGCCGCCGACCAGTGCCAGGCGAAGCGGACGGCCGAAGCGCGCCTTCACGTCACTCACGATTCCCCCTCTCAAGCGGCCGGCACGGTGCGGGCCTTCACCAGCGGGAACAACGACGACTCCACCCTCGAGTCGCGCATGATCTGCCGCAGCCTCGCGGCCTCGCCGGCCCGTGCCCGCGCCACGTTCCGCCGCTCGCCCGGGTCGGCCGCGAGATCGTACACCTCGATCACGCCAGTCGGTGCATCGAGGATCGCCTTCCACCGCCCGTCGCGCACCGCCTGCTTTCCGAGATACTCCCAGTAGAGCGGCGCCCGCGGGGCGGCAGGCCGGCCCTCGAGAAGCGGCCGCAGCGACACCCCGTCGTGCCCGGGCATCGGCGTCGCGCCGGCGAGGTCGGCGAAGGTGGCGGCGAGGTCCCACGAGGCACAGGGCTCGTCGCGGACGATGCCCTTCGGCACCCGCCCGGGCCAGCGCGCGATGAAGGGGACGCGGATGCCCCCTTCGTAGAGATCCTGCTTGCCGCCGCGCCACGGCGCGTTGCTCTCGAAAAACCGCCCGTCGTAGCCGCCCGCCTCGAAGGTCGCCCCGTTGTCGCTGGTGAAAATCACCAGCGTGCGCGAATCGAGACCCGTCTCGGCGAGAGTCCGCATCAACCGGCCGACCCCGGCGTCGAGGCGGGCGATCATGGCCGCGTAGGCGGCGCGAGGTGTGCGGTGCGGCAGGTATCCCTTCTCCCCGAGGTACGGAGTCTCGGGGAACCGGCCGGCAAACGGGGCCAGGCCCTCCTCGGGGACCTGCAGCGCCAGGTGCGGCAGGGCCGGGGCCAGGTGCAGGAAGAAGGGGCGCGTGCCACGGTCGCGCAGCCACGCGATCGCCTCGTCCATCATCGCATCCTGGGCGTATACCCGCCCCTGGTAGCGATCGTAGGCGCGCGGGTCGGCGGGGTCTGCGGCCGCGTCGAACCTCTGGTGCGCGCGGAACGAAGGGTTGTCGAGGGCGACGCGGCGCCCGTTCCGCCAGAGGTGATCGGGATAGTGGTTGTGGGCCTGCCGCTGGCAGAGATACCCGAAGGCGTGGTCGAAGCCGTGGCGCGTCGGCACGCCGTCGCTCGCCGGCCCCCCAAGGCCCCACTTGCCGACCAGCGCCGTGTCGTAGCCAGCCCCCTTGAGCAGCGTGGCGATGGTCGCGGTGCCGGGAGGAAGCGGCCGCTGCCCCTCGAGCGACGGGTCGTTCCAGACGTCGCCGCGCTCGGGCAGTTCGTCGTTCGCGCGGATGCAGGCATGGCCGGTGTGCAGGCCGGTCAGCAGCGAGCAGCGCGAGGGGGCGCACACGGGACTGCCCGAGTAGTGCGCCGTGAACCGGGCGCCCTCGGCGGCGAGCCTGTCGACGTTCGGCGTGTCGAACCGCTTCTGCCCATAGCAGGAGAGGTCCGAGTAGCCGAGATCGTCGGCCACGATCAGCACGATGTTGGGCGGGGACTCCGCGGCGGCAAGCCTCGCGGCCCGAACGAGACCCGTCGCGGCGGCGGTCCCGGCCGCGCCGAGGAACTG
>DAOPQX010000383.1:0-3531 GCA_035348395.1 Vicinamibacterales bacterium
CGCCTTGCGAGTACCGCGTGGCACCCGCATCAGTCACCGTTGCGGCCGAGGGCGGCGAGGTTGCGCTGTCGCTCGCGACCGGCTCCTCGTGCGCCTGGCAGGCATCTGACGATGCCGCGTGGGTGAGAGTGGGGCCGCCCGACTCGGGCACCGGGCCGGCGGCGATCCCGGTGGCGATCGAGGCGAACACCGGCCAGGCGGCACGGCGCGCGACGGTCCAGGTGGCGAGCGCGAGCGTGGCACTCGTGCAGGAGGGCGCGCCGGTGTTGTCTTTCACGTTGTTCCGAAGCTGATTCCTCACGCTCTTTCCTGATTACGTGATCCCGGTTTCTCAGACTTGACCCGCTGGGCCTTGAGGGCCGAGCGTGAGCTGCGGTCGCTGCGCCATGCGCAGGACGCGGGTGCGTTTACCGCTTGGGCTCCCGCCAGGACGAAGGCGGGGGCCGCCGGTCAGGCGGCCCCTCGTCCTGCGCGAGTCCGTCGGGGCGCTCGGGTCGCTCGCCAGCGGAGCCCTATCCTCCCCGACGGCGAGGCGCGTCGGTCAGGCCACTTCGGGGAGGGCGGCCTGGAGATGGTCGGCCGTGGCGACCTTGGCTTTGGTGAGGGTGGCGGCCATCAGGGTGTGATGCGCCAGGAGATTGATCTTGCGGGGCAGGCCGGAGGTGGCCTGGTAGAGCGCCTCTTCGGCGGTCGCGTCGAAGAGGGGGACGGTGGCGCCGGCGAGCTGAAGGCGATGGGCGAGATAGGCCGGTAGCTCCTCGCGGCTGAGCGGCGTGACATGGTAGCGGATGACGATCCGCTGCGCGAGGGCCTCGTGCACGGCCATGGTGAGCCGGCGGCGGAGCTCGGTTTGGCCGAGGAGGAGCAGACACAGACGGTTCTCCGCATCCATCTGATAGTTGGTGAGCAGGCGCAGGTCCTCGAGGACGTCGGCGCGGAGGTGATGCGCTTCATCGACGACCAGCACCGGACGGATGCGGGCATCGGTGCAGAGGCGGGAGACCTCGGTGCGGATCTGCCGATAGAGCGCGGCGCGGGAGCGTTCGACCGCGAGGCCCATCTCCCAGGAGATGGTCTTGTACAGGTCCATGACGTTGCCGGTGGAGAGGGACACGTAGATCACGCGGTAGAGTCCGGTGTGGAGCCGCGCGAGGACGCGGCGACACGCGCAGGTCTTGCCGCTGCCCGCGTCGCCGGTGACGAGCCCGATGCCGCGCAGGTCCAGGAGGTGCGTGAGGCGCACCTCGAGCTCGCGGGCGGGACTGGAGAGAAACAGGTCGTCGGGGGCGATCTCGGGACTGAAGGGATGGCCGGTCAGGCCGAAGTGGCGACGGTACATCTTAGACATCCTCATCGAGGCGGCGCAGGGGCAAACCCGCCGGGGGCGCGGCCGCCGGCTTGGTGGTCGTGAGGTTGTGCGTCTGGTGATCGCGCCGGACGAAGCAGTTGGCGTAGGCGTCGACGGGCTTGGCGACATCCACCACGCGGTCGCGGAAGACGACGGTGACCCCGCGCGTGGGGCGGGTCGGGTCGTAACGCAAGGTCACCATCTCCCCGACCAGCGACGCCTCGACCTCGTAGACGACGCCCCGGAGGCTGACGGTGCGGTCCTTGTGGACCTTGCGCTTCTCCTCGAAGAGGAAGAGCTCGTCGAGCTGCTCGGGCGGGAGCGCGAGCCCGCCGGCGGTCGCGGCCCAGCGGGCGAGCGGGGTCTCACCCTCGAGGCCCCGGTGCGGCGTCTCGTGGTACTCGTCTTCGAGCCACGCCCAGAGCCGGCGGTTCAGCGCGTCGAGGCTGCGCGTGTCGGCCTCGAGGAGCGTGGGGAGGAGCTGGGCCCGGCAGGTCCGAAAGAATCGTTCGATTTTGCCCTTCGCCTGGGGCTGGTAGGGTCGGGCGTGAATCAGGGTGACCCCCAGCTTCGCGCACACCAGGGCCAGGTGGCGGGCGCGATACGCCGATCCGTTATCGACGTAGAGGCGCGAGGGCACGCCCCGACGCTGGATCGCGCGGGCGAAGACGGGCAGAAACGCAGCGACGTTTTCGCTGCGCGCGAAGGCCGCATGGGGGACGACGCGCGTCGCGTCGTCGAGCAGCGCGATGAGGTAGGTCTTGTGACGCCGCCGGTCCTCTTCGAAGACGGTGGGCCCGTGCATGACGTCGCTCATCCAGAGGTCGTTGGCGAGCGCAAACGCGAAGCGCCGGCGGTCCTTGCTGGTCGGCGTCTCCGGTGCGCGGGCCATCAAGCCCTGCCGCGTGAGCAACCGGTGCACGGTGGCCGGCGCGACCTCGGCGTCGGCGGGGATGAGTCCACGCTGCCGGGCGGTCGCGATCAGCATCAGCACGCTGAAGGTCGGCGCCTCCTCCTTCAGGGCGCACAGGGCGTCGGCCACCGCCTGGGGCAAGGCGCGGGCGCGCCCGACGTCGCGCCGCGGCCTCGGCTTGAGCGCGTCGAAGCCGCCGCGACGGTAGGCGTAGAGCCAGTCGCGCATCGTCCCGGGCGCGACATGGCGGCGCGTGGTCCCCGGGATGTCGTACTCGCGGGCGGCCTTCTCCTCGAGGCGGGTGTGGAGCGAGCGATCGCCGGGCCGCAGGTCGCGGAGATCGGCGATGAGGCCGTAGCGAAAGAGCGCGACGGTCTCGGCGTGGGTGGTGGCATCCGTTCTGTGCGGCATCGGCCCTCCTTGACCGCGGTCGCGGCGGTCAGGCGGGATCCTCAGCCGGACGGGCCCCTGCGGTCAGGCCCCATCGCGTGTTGGCGGCCTGGCCGCCGAACGGGACGCGAGATCGGACGACGGCCGAATCCGATCGGCGGCGGGAGCTGGCCGAGATGGACGGCCATGCGGCCGCGCAGTGCGACGAGGACGCGGTCGGTCTGCCACGCCGCGCGGAGCGTCTCGAGTGTCACGTCCGCCAAGGCCAGGCCCACGACACCGGCGGCGATCACGAGGGAGGCCCGCACGAGCGTGAGCCGACGGCGGATCCAGCGGACGGCCGATGGCAGCTCGATGTCCGGGCGCAGCCGGTCGGCTGCGGCTTCGACACTGCGCGCGGCGGTGACCTGCGTCACGACGTGCTCGAGATCATCGAGGGCACTGGGAAACCGGCTGGCCAGGCAATCCGGAAGGAGGCTGAAGGTCTCATGGGCCGTCGGGCAGTAGTACCGCGTGACGCGCATCCCCGTGGGCGTCTTGCGGGGGTACGTCCCGTGACGGACCAACCCGCACCCACCCGCCGGATGGCGCGGACACGTGGTCAGCCTTGCCTTCACCCAGGCGTGTTCGGCAAGATAGGCCTCGCTGGACAGCGGTGTCTCGTGACGCAGCTGCACCGGCCTGCGCACGGCACGGGTGGCTCCGTGGCGTGTGCAGCCTCCCTTCCCCGTCGCTGCTCAACCCGACGGCGGGGAAGGTTCTTATCACAGCTCGTCCCTCGGCCGCAGCGCACACTGCGCCCTGCGATCCACCGATTCCTCAGCGGGCCAATCCGAGAAGAACTGTCAGAGGGATTGCGGTACTACGTGAGAGCTAACAG
>DAOPQX010000384.1:0-1875 GCA_035348395.1 Vicinamibacterales bacterium
ATCTCGCAGTGGAAGGAGGTCGGTCGCGCCCACCGCGAGTTCTTCGGCGAGATCCGTCCGTGCGCGACGATGGTCGAGGTCAGCCGGCTGGTCGACCCCGACATGCTCGTGGAAATCGAGGCCGACGCGATCATCGAGTGAGCCGGGCGGGGCCGGCCGGCGAGCCGGCCGGCCCCGCCTGCGACGTCAGTCGCCGAGGCCGTCGTCCTTCTTGAGGATGTCGCGCAGCCACCACTCGTGCTTCTCGTAGACCTGCACCGTCTTCGACAGGATGTCGACGGTGCCGGGGTCGTCCCGGTCGTCGGCCGTCTTGGCCGCCTCCCGCATCTGCTTGATCACGCCGATCAGGTTCTGCCTGCCCTCCTCCACCATCTCGCGCATGTTCGAGTGCGGTGCCGCAATCGACACCGACGCGAGGTCCGCCAGCTCGTTCGGCCGGGCGGGCGGATCCTGACCGATCATCCGGATTCTCTCGGCTAACGGATCGATGCCCGCGAGCACCTCCTCGGCGAACTCGTCGAACAGCCGGTGGAGGTCGCGGAAGTGCGGCCCGAAGGTCTGCCAGTGGTAGTGCTTGTAGTTGAGATACAGCAGGAACGCATTGGCCACCTGGGCCTTGAGCCCCTGAACGATCGGGCTGTCGGCCGTGTTCTCGGCCGTGAGTTGCCCCTCGGCGGTGCGTGCCCCGCCGTGAACCGCTTGCTCCTTCGCCTGTGCCATCGGTTTCGCTCCTGTGTGTAAGGTCGATCCCGGCCCTGCTTCCGAGGGGAAGCCCGGGGCGAACGATGCAAGAACGGGTTCAGCACGCACGGCCGAGCCCGGCCGGCTCCTTGCTAATGGTCGCCTCCCAGGGGCCACCCTTGTGGTCGCCCTCGTGAAGCGAAGCCTTCTTGGAGGCCGCCGATGGACAGCTGCCTGATCGTCAACCCCGTGTCCGGCTCGGATCGGGCGCCCGAGTTCCTCCCGGCCATCGAGGAGCGCCTGCGGAGTACGTTCGGCGGCCTCGACGTGAAAGTCACCTCGCACGAAGGCGATGCCGAGGACACGGCTCGCCAGGCCGCCGAGACGGGGTGCCGCCGTGTGGTGGTGGCGGGCGGCGACGGGACGCTGAACGAGGCGCTGAACGGGATCGCATCGGCCGGCGCGCTCGACCGGGTCGCCATCGGCCTGCTCCCCCTGGGCACCGGCAACGACTTCGCCGGCACGCTTGGGCTGCACGACGACCCGCTCGCCGCCGCCGAGGTCGTGGCGTCGGGGCGCGAGCGGCGCGTGGACGTCGGCGTGGTCAACGGCCGGGTCTTCGTGAACGCGTCGGCCGGAGGGTTCCTGGCCGAGGTGTCGGACGCCCTCACGCCCGGCATGAAGACGATTGCGGGGCGGCTCGCCTACCTGCTTGCCGGCGCCGGCGTGATCGCCAGCTTCGATCCGCCTTCCGCCGCGGTCACCATCGGCGGCGAGTCGCTCGGTGCCCGCCAGTACCAGCTGTTCGTCGTCTGCAACGGGCCCACCATCGGCGGCGGCCACCGTGCGGCTCCGCGCGCCCGACCCGACGACGGGCTGCTGGACGCGTGTTTGGTGGAAGCGTCGGGCACGCTCGATCTGGTCGCCCTGCTCCGGCGGCTGTCGAAGGGCGAGCACCTCGATGCGGAAGGGGTGACCTACCGGCAGTTTCAATCCGCCGAGCTGGCCTTCGACCGGGTGCTGAAGGTGAACACCGACGGCGAGGTGATCGAAACGCGCATCTGCCGCTACCGCGTGTTGCCTGGAGCCGCCCGATTCATCGCCTGATGTGGCGAAGGGCGCAGGCCCTTCAGCACCTCCAGCACCAGCACCTTCAGCACCAGCACCTTCAGCACCAGCACCTTCAGCACCAGC
>DAOPQX010000384.1:1975-3530 GCA_035348395.1 Vicinamibacterales bacterium
CTTCAGCACCAGCACCTTCAGCACCAGCACCTTCAGCACCAGCACCTTCAGCACCTCCAGCACCAGCACCCCCAGCACCTCCTGCACCCCTGCACCTTCAGCACCTACCTTGACACCACTCCCTTCCCTCGACCAGACTCGCGGCGTGCAGCCGTTTCACCTCCTGATCAAGCCGACCGGGGCTGACTGCAACCTCGGGTGCCGCTACTGCTTCTTCCGCCCCAAGGCGTCGCTGTACCCGGGTAGCTCGTTCCGGATGACCGACGAGGTGATGGAGGCGGCAATCGAGCAGCTGCTGGCCGCGCACCCGGGGCCCGACGTCGCGTTCGGGTGGCAGGGGGGCGAGCCGACCCTCATGGGGCTTTCCTTCTTCGAGCGCGTGATGGAGGCCATCGAGCGGCACCGCCGCCCCGGGCAGCGCGTCTCGCAGTCGATCCAGACCAACGGCATCCTGGTAAACGACGAGTGGGCGGCGTTCCTCGCGCGGCATCGCTTCCTCGTGGGCCTCAGCCTCGATGGTCCCCCGGCGCTTCACGACGCCTTCCGCGTGGACGCGGGTGGCCACGGGACCCACGGCCAGGTGATGCGCGCGTGGGAGGCGCTCGCGCGGCACGGCGTCGAGGTGAACGTCCTCTGCAGCGTGCACGCGGCCAACGCCAGCCAGCCGCTCGCCGTCTACCGGTTCTTCCGCGACCGCCTCTCCGCCCGCTTCGTGCAATTCATCCCGATCGTGGAGCGTGCCGGCGGGCAGGGGGCGGCCGTGAGCGCCCGGTCGGTCCGTCCCGGCGAGTACGGCCGCTTCCTGGCGACGGTTTTCGACGAGTGGGTCTGCCGCGACGTCGGGACCGTCTTCGTCCAGGCGTTCGACGCGGCGCTGGCCGGCTGGATCGGCCAGCCGTCGCTCTGCGTCTTCGCACCGACGTGCGGGCGCGCGCCGGTGCTCGAGCACAACGGCGACCTCTACGCGTGCGACCACTTCGTCGACCCCGCGCACCTGGTCGGAAACATCCTCGAGGAGCGCCTCGAGACGCTGCTCGACTCCCAGGCGCTGCGCGAGTTCGGCGAGGACAAGCGGCGCGGCCTGCCCGCGGCCTGCCTGGCGTGCGACGTGGTGTTCGCCTGCCACGGCGAGTGTCCGCGCAACCGCTTCGGGATCGGCCGGGATGGCGGGCACGGACCGAACTACCTGTGCGAGGATTACCGCCGCTTCTTCCGGCACGTCGCCCCTTCGATGGAGGCGATGGTGAACCTGCTCGGCCGCGGCCGGGCGCCGGCGGAGATCATGCGGCTGGGGGTGGCCGGCCCCGCCGGACTGGCCTCCAGGCTGGCAGCCGCCGGGCGTAACGATCCCTGCCCGTGCGGCAGCGGGCTCAAGACCAAGCGATGCCACGGGGGACGATGATGGAACGGGAGGCGTGGACGGCGGTGACGCGCCGGCAGTTCCTCGGCGCGGCCGGGACCGCCGCCGCGACGGGTCTCGTTCGGGCCGCGGGGCTTGCCGCCGCGGAGCCCCCGCCCAACATCGTGCTGATCGTCGCCGACGATCTCGGCTACT
>DAOPQX010000385.1:0-3510 GCA_035348395.1 Vicinamibacterales bacterium
GTCCACGCCGTACCGGGCGCCGAGCGCTTCGCACGACACCCCGTCACGCAGCCGGAGTCCCATGAAGAGCGCCTCCTCCAGCGCCTCGCGGGGGCCGAGCAAGCGGCGCGACGCGACGACCGGCTCGCCGGCCTCGATGCGGCGTGTGTATTCGAGGGTGCCGCTCACATTGTTCCATCGAACCCGATGCCGTGTCGAGTGGGCGCCCGGGCCGAACCCAGCCCATTCGCCGTCGGTCCAGTACTTCAAGTTGTGCTGGCAGCGGCGTCCCGGCGCGGCCAGGTTGGAGATCTCGTACTGCTCCAGGCCGCCCTCCTCGAGGCGTTCCATCGCCATCAGGTACATGTCCGCCGCGTCGTCGTCGGGCGCCTGAGACCATCCGGCCCGCGCCATGGTCTCGCGAAGGGGGGCGTTGGGGTACAGCTCGAGGAGGTACACCGAGGCGTGCTCGGGACCGAGGGCGAGCAGGCCGTCGAGCGACTCCTCGACGTGAGCGCACGTCTGCCCGGGCAGCCAGAGCATGAGGTCGAGGCTGAGGTTCTCGAACCCCGCCGCCCTCGCGTCGGCGAACGCGAGGCGGGCGCGCCCGGCCGAGTGCGCCCGGTCGAGGCGCCGCAGTTCCTCGTCGCGAAACGACTGCACGCCGAAGCTGATCCGGTTGACCCCATGCTCGCGGAAGGCTGCGAGCGAGGCCCTGGTGACCGTTTCGGGGTTGGCCTCGAGGGTGATCTCGGCCCCGGCCGCGACCGCGAACGCCGCGCGGCACTCGCCGATGATGGCGCCGACCTCTGCCGGCTCGAGGAGCGACGGTGTGCCGCCCCCGAAGTAGATCGTGTCGGCGGCGGCGCCATCGGCCGCCCGCCGGATCTCGAGCCGAATCGCTTCCACGTAGGCGGCCTTCAGCGCCGGGTCGAACAGCCCCCGGTTGAAGTTGCAGTAACCGCAGATCGAGGCGCAGAAGGGCACGTGCAGGTAGAGGCCGAGGGGAGAGGGGGGAGGCATGGGTTCCATTCCCCCCATGCTATAGTCGATCCAAGGGCTTTCTCCCAAACCGACTGGAGTCGCGGGGCGTGCCGGAGCATTACTACAGCCGCGAGACGGTGGCATTGCGCGCCGAGCTGGGGCAGTCGCTCGACCGCTCGCGCCTCCGTGCGCTCCACCAGCGCCGCGCCGCGCGGCACCTGGTGGTGGGGGCGCGCCAGTTCGGGCTGCTCGCGGCCTGCGGCTGGGGCCTGGCGGTCTTCGAGCACCCCCTCATCTGGCTGCCGCTGGCCGTCGTACAGGGCTTCACGATCTTCAACTTCACGGTCCTCCTGCACGAGGTGGTGCACAACAACGTCTTCGAGCGGCCGCGCCCGCGCGCCGAGCGGCTTCTGGGCTGGCTCTACGCCGTGCCGAGCGGCATCTCGGCGTCGCAGTTCACGCGCTGGCACCTCGACCACCACGCCGAGCTGGGCTCGGAGGAGGACGATCCCAAGCGCCACTTCCTCTCGCCCAAGATCAACGCCCGCTGGTTCAAGCTGCTCTACTGCACGCCGGCGCTCTTCCCGATCTACTTCCGCGCGGCGCGTCTCGCGGCGGCCGGGTACGACGAGCGGCTTCGGCGGACGATCGCACGCGAGCGCTGGGTCGCCATCCTCGTCCACCTCGGGGCGCTGGCGGCCTTCTGGGTGTGGGGCGGCCTGCCGGTCGCGCTGCGCGCCTACGTCGTGCCCGTGTTCTTCGTCTTCCCGCTGGCCTTCACGCTCAACCGGCTCGGCCAGCACTACGACATCGAGCCAGACGACCCGGCGGGGTGGACGACGCTGGTGCGCGGCCACTGGTTCTGGAACGCCGTGTTCCTGAACTCGAACTTCCACCTCGAACACCACTACTTCCCGGGCGTGCCGTTCTACAACCTGCCGGCGCTCCAGCGCGAGCTGACGCCGTTCTACCTGCGCCGCGGCCTGCGCTGGCGGGACTACGGCAGCCTGGTCCGCGGCTGGCTGCTCGAGAACCGGGCCCCGCACACCCGGTGGGACGACGCGGCGAAGCCGCTGATCGCCTCGGGCGACCGGGCCGCCGGTCCGACGCGCTGACCAACCCGATGGACTTCCGACCCACCGACCACCACCAGGTGCTGCGCCGGTCGATCCGCGAGTTCGCCGAGCGGGAGATTCGGCCGCACGTCATGGAGTGGGACGAGGCGCAGCACTTCCCCGAGGAGCTGGTCCCCGGGCTTGCGGCGCTGGGCCTGTTCGGGATCCAGGTGCCCGAAGCCTACGGCGGCGCGGGGATGTCGGCGCTCGACTACTGCATCTGCATCGAGGAGCTGGCCCGCGTCGATCCCTCGGTCGCCCTCTCGGTCGCGGCCCACAACGGCCTGTGCACGGCGCACCTGGTGATGTTCGGCTCCGAGGAGCAGAAGCAGCGCTTCGTGCCGGCGCTGGCCCAGGGTGAACGGATCGGGGCGTGGGGGCTGACCGAGCCGCTGGCGGGAAGCGACGCGGGCGGAACGCGGACGCGGGCCGAGCGGCGCGGCGGCGGGTGGGTGTTGAACGGCTCGAAGACCTTCACCACGCACGGCCGCGTCGGGCACGTACTGGTGGCGATGGCCGTCACCGACCCCAAGGCCGGCCGCCGCGGCATCTCGGCGTTCGTCGTCGAGCGCGGGACGCCCGGCATGCGCCCCGGGCGCAAGGAAAACAAGCTGGGCATGCGCGCGAGCGACACCAGCGAGGTGGTGTTCGAGGACTGCTGCATCGGCGGCGACCAGCTGGTCGGGCGCGAGGGCGAGGGGTTCGTCAACGCCCTGCAGGTGCTCGACGCGGGGCGGATCGGCATCGCGGCGCTGGCCGTCGGCCTGGCGCAGGGGGCGCACGAGGCGGCGGTCGCCTACGCGAAGCAGCGCCACCAGTTCGGCCAGCCCATCGCCTCGTTCCAGGCGATCCAGTGGAAGCTGGCCGACGACGCCACCGCCATCGAGGCCGCGCGGCTGCTCACCTACCGGGCGGCCGCGCTGAAGGACCAGGGGCTCCGCACCACGCGCGAGTCGTCGATGGCGAAGCTGTTCGCGAGCGAGATGGCCGTGCGGGTTGCCGAGAACGGCGTCCAGATCCACGGCGGGTACGGCTTCGTGAAGGACTACCCGGCCGAGAAGTATTTCCGCGACGTCAAGCTGACGACCATCGGCGAGGGGACGAGCGAGATTCAGCGGTTGCTGATAGCCAGGGAGATCATCGGCTAGGTGTCGTGCTGGGGGTGCAGGAGGTGCCGGAGGTGCCGAGGGTGCTGGTGCCGAAGGTGCCGAGGGTGCTGGTGCCGAAGGTGCCGAGGGTGCTGGTGCCGGAGGTGCTGAGGGTGCGGATGCCGAAGGTGCTCCCAGCACTCCCCTTGGCCGTGCGGTGCGCGGCTACGGCGCGGCGGCTACGGCGCGGCAGACCTCCGGCACCTTCAGCACTGCACCTCCGGCACCTCCAGCACCGCACCCGCCTTCGCCGCGCGGTGCGCGGCTATGGCGCGGCAGACCTC
>DAOPQX010000386.1:0-3501 GCA_035348395.1 Vicinamibacterales bacterium
GTGGCGGCGCACCTGATCTACGAGGGGCTGGTGGCCGAGGGGCTGGCCGTCACCAAGGCCGTGCGAGACCGCTACGACGGCGAGCGCCGGAACCCCTGGAACGAGGTGGAGTGCGGGTCGCACTACGCGCGGGCGCTCGCGAGCTGGTCGCTTCTCACCGCGCTTGCCGGCTACTCGTACTCCGCGCCGGAGCAGCGCCTCACCTTCGCGCCGCGGATCGCGCCCGAGGCGTTCGCCTCGTTCTTCACGACCGGCGGCGGGTGGGGCGTGTTCTCGCAGCGCGCCGATCGCGGCAAGACGTCGGCCGCCCTCGACCTGCGGTGGGGCGCCCTCGAGCTGCGGCGGTTCGGCTTCGGTGGCACTACCGCGAAGGGCGGGAGGATCGCCGCCACGGTCAACGGGTCTCCACTCTCTGCCCGCCTGGACGAGGAGACGATCGCGTTCGAGCAGGCCGTGCGGCTGAAGGCCGGCGATCGGCTGGAGGTGGAGATCAGCAACAAATAGGCGGAGGGCGGAGGGCGGTGTAACCGACGAAACGGCGAACGCAGAACGGAACGTCTGGAACGAAAGACGGCAGGGCTAGCCGTGCATCGCCTGCGCCAGCAGGCGGTGGAAGTGGTGCACTCCTTGCTCGCGGGAGGGCGAGTAGCGCCCGCGCTCGTAGAGGCGCGAGCGGACACCCTTCTGGACGCTCTCGACCACGCTCTCGTCCTCGCGTTCGACGCGGTCGAGGCCGGCGCCCGCGCCTCGATCCAGCCGCGACGGGTCCCAGACGTACGACAGAAAGGTGACCCGCGTCTCGTCCACCGCCAGGGGTTTCACCACGTTGACCGAGATCCCCCACGGGTAGACGTTCAACATCAGGTTGGGATACAGCCAGAAGTAGTACGCGGCCACGGCCTGGCCCCGGTCCGGCGAACCCGAAGGCAGGTCGAAGACGTCCTCGCCCGCGCGCGCCACCCCCACTTGCAGGCTCGACCACGGGAACAGCTCCGTCCGGTAGGCGGCGTAATCGAGGGCGCCGGCCAGCGACGCGTGAACGTACGGAATGTGGAAGCCCTCGAGGTAGTTGTCGAAGTAGAGGGCCCAGTTCGCGCGGACGTGGTAGAGACGCGACCGGGACGGGTCGAGAACCGCCTCGTCCAGGGGCATCCAGGCACATCGCTCGCGCACCGGCGCGATGTAGTCGTCGAAGGGCAGCGCGGGATCGAGCCCGGCGAAGACCAGCTGGCCCCACGTGCCGAACGCCACCGGCGCGAGGTCGTCGGCGCGGGTCGGGAAGTCGCGTGCGCCGTCGAACTCCGGCATCGAGACAAACCGGCCGTCGAGCCCGAACCGGCGGCCGTGGTACCGGCATCGCAGCTGCGCGAGGACGGCCTCGCCCTCGCAGACCAGGGTGCCGCGGTGGGTGCAGACGTTCGAGAGGCAGTGCACGGCGTCGCCCGCGTCCCGCGTCAGCAGCAGCGGTTCGGCCAGGATCCCTTCCAGGAACGTAGTGGGCCGAACCTGCCCGGGCACCTTCACCTGGTCGAGGTCGCCGACCAGCTGCCAGCTCGAGGCGAACACGCGCTCGCGCTGCAGCTCGAATACCGCCGGTTCGGAGTACACGAACGCCGGGAGCGTCCTTGCCTCGCGGATGTCCTCCGCCACGGTGAACGGCCGCCGCTCACGTGCCATTCCGCCCCTCCGTTCGCTGTCGTTTTCCCCTTCCGCCCTCCGCCTTTCACGTTCTCCGGTTCCGCTCCCGCCTCCGTTCCTTCGCCTTCTCCGTTCCCCTACCTGTTCACCGCGCGCATGCCCGCCTCCGGGTACCGCTCGCCGGCGGCCGCGCCGCGCGGGAACGCTTCGTCCAGTTCGCGGAAATCCTCGCCCGACAGCGCGATCGAGACCGCGGCGGCGTTCTGCTCGAGGTATTCGCGCCGCTTCGTCCCGGGGATCGGGACGATGTCGCGGCCGCGGGCGAGGACCCAGGCGAGGGCGACCTGGGAGGCGGTGGCCCCCTTCCGCGCGGCAATTGCCTCGATGCGTGCGAGCAGCGCCTGGTTGCGGGCGAAGTTCTCGGGAGTGAAGCGCGGGTTGTTCCGCCGCCAGTCGTCCTCGGGCAGGTCCTCGTACCGCCGGAAGCGGCCGCCTAGGAAGCCGCGCCCGAGCGGGCTGTAGGCGACGAACCCGATGCCCAGCTCGCGGACGGTCGGCAGGATCTCGGCCTCCGGCTCGCGCGACCAGAGCGAATACTCCGTCTGCAGCGCGGCAATCGGGTGCACGGCGTGGGCGCGCCGGATCGTCGCGGGCGCCGCCTCGGACAATCCCAGGAAGCGGACCTTTCCCTCGCGCACCAGCCCGGCCATCGCCCCGACCGTCTCCTCGATGGGCACCGTCGGGTCCACGCGATGCTGGTAGTAGAGGTCGATGTGGGAGACCCCGAGGCGGCTGAGCGAGCCCTCGCAGGCTCGCCGTACGTACTCGGGCCGGCCGTTGACCCGGATGAAGGTGCCGTCGGCGGCGCGCTCGTTGCCGAACTTGGTGGCGATGACGACCTGGTCGCGGCGCCCGCGGATGGCGCGCCCCACCAGTTCCTCGTTCTTGAAGGGGCCGTACGCGTCAGCGGTGTCGAGGAAGGTCACGCCGAGGTCGAGCGCGCGATGAATCGTCTCGATCGACTGCCCGTCGTCGCGCGGGCCGTAGAAGTCGCTCATTCCCATGCAGCCGAGGCCGATTGCCGACACTTCCAGCCCCGGGCCAAGCCGCCGCTGTTCCATCGCGTCCTCCAGTCCTCTCAGCATACGACACCGGCGGGGGGCGTGGCTCCCGAGGCTCGCCGCCGGCGGCCGCGTGGACTACACTACCGCGGATGCGAAGCTACTTTTGCCTGCTTGCCGCCCTCGTGCTGTTCCCGATGACGTCTTCCGCGCAGGCCCCCGTGTCCCCCCTTCCGCCCGGTTCGTCCTGCCCCGAGGTGGAGCGGGCGCTCACCGCGCTGATGCGCAACGACGCGCGGCTCCGCGACTGGGCCGCCCTCGGGCGCTACCGCCAGGCGAATGCCGCGCTCCCCGCGCCGCGGCCGGGTGAGAGCCGTGTGGTGTTCATGGGCGACTCGATCACCGACGCGTGGCAGCAGCCCCGGTTCGGCACCTTCTTCGAGGGGCGGCCCTACGTGGACCGCGGGATCAGCGGCCAGACCACCCCCCAGATGCTGGTGCGCTTCCGGCCCGACGTGCTGGCCCTCCAGCCGAAGGCCGTGGTGATCCTGGCCGGGACCAATGACATCGCGGGCAACACCGGGCCGATGACCGACGAGGAGATCCAGGGCAACCTCGCCTCGATGTGCCAGCTCGCGAGCGCCAACGGCATCAAGGTGGTGCTGGCCAGCCTCACGCCCGTGAGCGAGTACCACTTCAACGGTCCCCCCGGCGCGCCCCAGACGACGCTGCGGCCGATGGCCCGAATCAGGGCGCTCAACGCGTGGATCGAGCGGTACGCGCGCGACAACGGCCACGTCTA
>DAOPQX010000387.1:0-3496 GCA_035348395.1 Vicinamibacterales bacterium
GCTCCAACCGGTAGGCCACCGACCGGAGAGGTGTCCAGCCGTCACCCAGCAGTCCGAGGACGGCACCGCGCAGGGTGGCCGCCCGGCGGCCTGCGGATGCTTCCACCCGTGCGCGGCCGGCAGGCGTGAGCCGGGCGCGCAGCTCGCTCTCGACCCATGCAAACGGCGGCATCGCTGCGCCCAGCGCCTCCCCCGGACCGCAGGCGTAGTAGTCGGCCACCCACTCGGCCAGGCCGACCACCATCGCCGGCAGGAGCGGCTCCGGGTCGAGAACGTCGATGAGCGTCTTGATGGAAGCGCCTTCGCCCGGCTGCGGCAAGCCTCCAGGCCTCCCCTCGCCAGCCTGGACGACGATCCCCGTGAGCCGCCTGGCGCCGAGCGGGACCAGCACGCGCGTGCCGGGGCGCGGCGCCTCGAGGCCGTCTGGGACCTTGTAGGTCAGCAGGCCGAGCGTCGGGACCGGGAGGGCGACGGAGACGAACATGGACGGGACAGGGACAGGAAGACGTAGAAGCCGGAATGCTCCCGCATTCTACCTTCCACGTTCTACGTTTCCGAAGCAGGGTCGCTGTCCTGATCGAGCAGCGCCTTGGCTCGCTTCAGGTCTTCCCACGCGTCGCGCTTGCGCTCGGGGCTCCGCAGCAGGTAGGCGGGGTGGAAGGTGGGCACCAGGCGCGCCCCGCCGTAGCTGAAGATCCGTCCCCGCAGCCGGGAGATCGAGTCCTGCGTCTTGAGCAGCGCCTGCGCGGCGAAGGTGCCGAGCGCGACGATCACCGCGGGCTTGATCGCCTCCACTTGCCGGAACAGGAACGGCTCGCACGCGAACACCTCGTCGGGCTGCGGGTTCCGGTTCTCGGGCGGCCGGCACTTGATCACGTTGGCGATGTACACCTCCTCGCGGCTGTAGCCCATCGCCTCGATCATCTTCGTCAGCAGCTGCCCCGCCCGCCCGACGAAGGGGATGCCCTGCTCGTCCTCGTCACGTCCGGGCGCCTCGCCGACGAACATCAGCCGCGCCTCGGGGTTGCCGACGCCGAAGACCACCTGGCGGCGGCCGAGACGATGCAGCTTGCAGCGCTCGCAGTTCTCGCCCAGGTCCAGTCTGACGGCCTCGAGTTCGTCGCCAGCGATGCCGTTTGCCGCCTCCGCCACTTCGCCCTGCAGCCCGGCCGCCGCCTCGGCTCCCTGCGCCGCGCCTTCTCCCGGGCGTTCACGCCACGCGGGATCACCGCTCAGGCCCGGCACACCCAGCTCGCCCAGGAACTCGAGATGATCGGCCAGCGCGCTTCGCGAATCCACCCTTACTCCTTCCTCGTGCCGAGCAGGCGCTCGATCCGGTCCACGATGCCGCGCGCGATCTCCCGCTTCGGCGCCAACCCCAGCTCCTGCTCGCCGTCCTCGGCTACCAGCACCACCGCGTTGGCGTCCACGTCGAAGCCGGCGTCGGAGCGGGACACGTCGTTGGCGACGACCAGGTCCACCTGCTTCCGGCGCCGCTTCTCTCTCGCCCGCGCGACCACCTCGCTGGTCTCGGCCGCAAACCCGACGAGCAGGGTCCCGGGCAGCCGCCCTTCCGCCCGCTCGCGCCCCAGCCCCT
This sequence comes from Vicinamibacterales bacterium, assembly GCA_035348395.1. GTDB lineage: Bacteria > Acidobacteriota > Vicinamibacteria > Vicinamibacterales > Fen-181 > JARKSS01. The sequence goes on from DAOPQX010000387.1 coordinate 1,598, forward strand.
CGAGGATGTCCGGGGTCCGGTGGAGGACCAGCGTGAGCGTCTGGGTTTCCTTGGCAATCTTCTCCGTCGCGCGCTCGGGCCTGTAGTCGGCGACCGCGGCCGCCATCACGATGACATCCTGCCCCTTGGCCCGGGCCATGACGGCGTCGCGCATCTCCACCGCGCCGCGAACCCGGACGAGAGCGACGCCAGGTGGAGGGGCGACGCTGACCGGGCCGGCAACGACAGTCACCTCGGCCCCGCGGGCCGCCGCCTCCTCGGCGATGGCGAACCCCATCCGCCCGCTCGACCGGTTGCCGACGTAGCGGACCGGGTCGATGTCCTCGAAGGTCGGACCCGCGGTGACGAGAAACCGGCGCCCGGCGAGGCTTGCGCCCTTTCGAAGGGTGTCGAGCACGGCGGCCACGATTGCGTCGGGCTCGGCGAGGCGGCCCTTCCCCATCCAGCCGCACGCCAGGAAGCCCTCGCCCGGCTCCACCACGCGGACGCCGCGCTCGCGCAGCACCTCGAGGTTGCGGCGCACGGCGTCGTGCTCCCACATGAACGTGTTCATGGCCGGCGCGACCACGACCGGCGCCCGCGTGGCCAGGTACAGCGACGACAGGAAGTCGTCGGCGATCCCGTGCGCCATCTTTCCGAGGCAGTTGGCGGTTGCCGGCGCCACCAGCAGCAGCGCCGCGTCGGTGGCCAGCTGGATGTGGGCGATGTCGGCGTTGGCCCCCGGCGCGAACTGATCGGTGATGACCGGGTGGCGCGTGATCGCCTCGAAGGTGAGCGGGCCGACGAAGTGCCGGGCTGCCTCGGTCATCACGACGACGACCTCGTGGCCCGCCTTCTGCAGGCCGCGCGCCACCTCGACCGCCTTGTAGGCGCCGATCCCGCCGGTCACTCCCAGGGCGATGGTAGGCATCTCTGTGGCCCTCAGCGAAACGATCGGAGGATGCCCGCCACCCTCCCCGCCATCGCCTCGCGCCTGGCACGCTCGGCGAGCACGATCGCGCGCAGGCCATCGACGGCCCGCTCGACCTCGTCGTTGATCACCACGTAGTCGTAATCGTCGAGGGCCGCGATCTCGCGTCGAGCCGTTTCGAGGCGGCAGCGGATCTGTTCCTCGGGGTCGCGGCTGCGCTGGCGGAGGCGCGCTTCGAGCGCCTCGAAAGAAGGCGGCAGCACGAAGATCCCGACAAACGGGAGGCCGCGCGCCCGGACCTTCGCGGCACCTTGCACGTCGATGACGAGGACGAGGTCTTCACCCTTCGCCAGCCGCCTTTCGGTGTCGGCGACGGCGGTGCCGTAGAACCGCCCGAACACCTCGGCCCACTCGAGGAATTCGCCCGCCTCGCGCATGGCGAGGAAGCGGTCGGGCGTGACGTAGTGGTAGTCGACGCCGTCGCGCTCGCCCTCGCGGATCGGCCGCGAGGTGTACGACCGCGAGAGGCCGAGGTTGGGTATCAGCTGCACGAGCCGCCGCGCCAGCGTCGTCTTCCCGGTGCCGGAGGGGGCCGACACGACGAACAGCCGGCCGCGCTCACTCGACATTCTGCACCTGCTCGCGGACCTTCTCGAGCTCGGCCTTCACGGCGACCACCAGGGCCGGCACTCCCTCGCCGTCGGCCTTGCTGCCAATCGTGTTGATTTCGCGGTTCATCTCCTGCAGGAGGAAGTCGAGCTTGCGGCCGCAAGGCTCCTCGGCCGCGGTCAGCGCCGCCCAGTGGGCCAGGTGCGCGCGGAACCGCACCACCTCTTCGCTGATGTCCGAGCGGGCCGCCACCCGCACGATCTCCTGGGCAATCGCGGCCGGGTCGCCGGGCACCTCGCGGGCCAGCTCGCGCACCCGCTCGGCGAGCCGCGTCTCGAGCGCCGAGCGGCCGCGCTCGGCGGCGGTGGCCGCCTGCTCCA
>DAOPQX010000388.1:0-3484 GCA_035348395.1 Vicinamibacterales bacterium
AGGTGCTGGTGCCGAAGGTGCTGGAGGTGCTGGTGCCGAAGGTGCTGGAGGTGCTTGTGCCGAAGGTGCTGATGGTGCTGGTGTGAACGTGCAGGTGCTGATACCGTGGGTGCGAGGTTTCCCATGAGATGGCTGCGGTGCTGGTACGTGCTCGCGCTCGCCGTGCTGTGTCTCCTTCCTCCTCGCGGCGCCTCCCCGCAGGACGACCTGCTTGCGCGGGCGCGGCGGCTGCATGCCGAGGTTCCGCTGGTGGACGGCCACAACGACAACCCGTGGCAGGTGCGCGAGCGGGCCGGCGGCGACCCGGCGAAGCTCGACATCTCGAGGCCGCAGCCGTCCCTGCAAACCGACCTGGCGCGGCTGCGCGCGGGTGGCGTGGGAGCGCAGTTCTGGTCGGTCTACGTGCCTCCCTCGTACGCAGGCGACCGTGCCGTCTCGGCGACCCTTGAACAAATCGACCTCGTCCACCGGATGATCGAGCGCTATCCCAACGACCTCGAGCTGGCGCTCACCGCCGGCGACATCGAGCGGATTCACCGGCGGGGCAAGGTCGCTTCGCTCATCGGCGTCGAGGGCGGGCACTCGATCAACGGGTCGCTCGGCGTGCTGCGGATGCTGTACCGGCTGGGCGCCCGCTACATGACCCTGACGCACGGACAGAACGTGCCCTGGGCCGACTCGGCAACCGACCAGCGGGTGCACGGCGGCCTGACGCCGTTCGGGCGCGAGGTCGTGCGCGAGATGAACCGCCTTGGAATGCTGGTGGACCTGAGCCACGTGTCCCCCGAGACGATGGAGGACGTGCTCGAGACGACGGCGGCGCCGGTCGTCTTCTCGCACTCGAGCGCGCGGGCGCTGGTGGACGTGCCGCGCAACGTTCCCGACGCGGTCCTCAAGCGGCTGCCGGCGAACGGGGGCGTGGTGATGGTCAGCTTCGTTCCCGACTTCACGTCGCGGGAGATGGCGGTCTGGGCGGAGGCCGACGAGCGCGAGCAGGCCCGGCTCAGCGCCCTCTTCCCGAAGGCGCCGGAGCGCGTCAGGCAGGAGCGTGCCGCGTGGCGGCAGGCGCATCCTGCCCCCGGCGCCACGCTCGAGCAGGTGGCCGACCACGTCGACCACGTGCGGCGCGTCGCCGGGATCGATCACGTCGGTCTCGGCAGCGACTTCGACGGCATCACGACGACGCCGCGAGGCCTCCCCGACGTCAGCGCGTTCCCCGCCCTGACCGCCGAGCTGCTGCGCCGCGGCTACAGCGAGGAGGACGTCAGGAAGGTGATTGGGCTCAACGTGCTCAGGGTGATGAGGAGTGTTGAACGGATCGGTAGCGCCGGCCTCCGTGCCGGCGGCACCATCACAGCCCCAGCGCCACCGCCGCCGGATCCGCAGCCTCCTCGAATACGACCTCCGGCTTCTTGACGAGGCGCCAGCGCGCGTAGAGCCGAAGAGCGGCCACCGCCAGCACGAGTCCCGCCGCGAGGCGCAGCAGCGCTTCGTCGCCGGCCAGCGCCGGCCGTTCGATGGTCGCGAGCAGGTACGTGCTCGCGAAGAACGCCACGAGGTACGCGGGCCACAGGAACTTGAAGGTCCCCTTCGGGAGGTACGAACAGGTGAAGGGCAGCTTGCGGAAGCCGACGAGCGCCGCCTCGAGCAGGACGAGGGCGGCCAGCAGGTCGATCGCCGCGTGGCGCAGCGCAAGACCCCACCCCCACCAGAACACGTGAAGGGGCATCAGCAGCGCAAGCAGGGGAGTGACGATGCCGAGGACGAACGCTCGCCGGACACCCATTACGTAGCGCCGGATGTCGCCGTTCCAGCACGTGCGGAACACCCAGTTCGATCGCAGCTCGGCAGGGATCTCGACCACAGAGCGGAGCCCTGCGACCAGGGCGAAGACGAGCGTCATCTGCAGCGCCATCAGGCCCGGCGCGAGGTTCGGGTGTGCCGCCGTGCTCGTGGCGGCGGCGCTCGACGCCACGACAGCGGCAAGGGCCACGCCGAGCGCCAGGTACCCGGCGAGGTACAGGCGGTGCTTCCCGCTGCGCGCCAGCGTCTGGAGGGTGAACGAGAACCCGGCGCGCGACACCGGGTGGCGTGCGGCGAGCGCGGCGGCACCCGCCAGCACGGGACGCAGCCACAGGCTGCGCTTTCCCGGCGTCATCGATTCCCGCAGGCGCCCGGCCTGGCGTGCGTGCCCGACGACGTACAGCAGGACCGCCAGCGCCCAGGCGGTGCCGAACGCGACAGGAGCCTTCCGCCCCTCGTGCCGCAGCGCGGGCAGCACCCGCTCGTACCGTGCGCGCGGTACTCGCGGCCGGAGAGGAACGGGTAGAGGTTCGGCTCTTCGGGGACATAGCCGACCCGGCGGCGGAAGCCAGCCGGGTCCGCGGCAATCGGGCGGCCCTCGAACAGGACCTCGCCGCGGCTCGGCTCCACCAGGCCGATGATCATGTTGACCGTGGTGGTCTTTCCAGAGCCGTTGGGGCCGAGATAGCCGAGGATCTCGCCGGCCCGCACCTGGAAGGAGACGTCCTTCACCGCCGCGATGCCCGAGTAGAACTTGGTCAGGCCCCGCGCTTCGAGCATTAACCCCTCCAGCCTATTGGACACCGGCGGGAAGAGGACGGATTCACGACGTCATTTCAGCACGGGCGTCAGCGTGAAGCGATAGCGGTACGGACGGTCCCCCGGGAGGCGATACGGCTCGAGCGGCCAGGCCTTCTGGCTCCAGCTGTCGACGCCCCCCACGCCCATCTGGCGGTGATCCAGGTTGAGGAACACCTGCGCCCGGCGCGGCACCTGGAACGTGTAGTCGGCCTTCTCGAGGTCGCGCGCCGTCGCGTGCGAGGCCGACACCTCGAGCACGGGGTCGCCCTGGGCCCTCAGGCCGATGCCGTCCGGGCCGGTGAGCGTCACCCACCGGACGTCCACCTTGTTGCCGTTCTCCTGCGGCCGCGAGTATTCGACCCACTGACCGGCGACCGTCCCTGTGAAGACGCCGACCGGCTCGAAAGCGCGATCCCAGTACGTCTCGTGGGGCCCGCGGCCGTACCAGGTCATCGTCTCGAGGCCGGCGGCCAGCACCAGCTGCATGCCGAAACGGGGCATCATCGCGACCGGACCCGCGCCCGGCGTGTAGGACGCGTCCACCACCACCTCGCCGTCGCCCGCGATCGTGTAGGTGACGTCGTACGGCGCCTGGTTGACGGGCAGGACGCCCGACACCCGCACGCGCGCCCGCCCGTCGTCCAGCCGCGCAACCTCGACGTCCTTCACCCGCCAGGCGGGCCCAGCCTCGCGCCAGATCGTCGTGTCGAGCGCGGGGTTCTTCCGGGCGGCGAACCCGACCGACTTCCAGGCGCCCAGGTCGTTGTCGGTCATCGCCCGCCAGAAGTCGGGCACCGGGCCCCGCTCGATCAACCGCCTTCCGCGCACGCTGTACGAGCGCATGGTTCCGGCGAGGCGGTCGAAGGTAATCGAGAAGTCC
>DAOPQX010000389.1:0-3479 GCA_035348395.1 Vicinamibacterales bacterium
GAGGGGTGCTCTGGGGGCTGGCCGTCTGGGCCGGAAGCTACCTCGGTTGGCTGCCGGCCGCTGGCATCCGCCCCTCGTCTGAGAAGCAGCCGCCGCGCCGGGAGGCGCTGATGATCGCGGCACACGTGGTGTTCGGCGCCGCGACGGGACTTGCCTACCAGGCGCTCGCCAGGCGCGGCCGCGGCAGTCCCGCGCCGGGTGATATGATCGGCGCCGGGATCTGACCGTGAGAATCGCCGCCGTGCGGCACGCGTTCCCGCCGCACTACTACGATCAGGCGGAACTCATTGCCGCCTTCAGGCGTGCCTGGGGGCGGCGCCACTACAACCTCGATCGCCTCGAGCAGCTCCACCGCAACGTCCTTGTCGGCGGGCGCCACCTCGCGCTGCCGCTCGAGGAGTACGACCGCCTCGAGACCTGGGGGCAGGCCAACGACGCCTGGATTCGGGTGGGGGAGGAGGTCGGCGCCGAGGCGGTGCGCCAGGCGCTCGCGGCGGCGGGGCTCGATGCGGGCGACGTGGACGTCATCGTCTTCGTGTCGGTCACCGGCATTTCCACGCCGTCGCTCGATGCCCGCCTCGTCAACCGGCTGAACCTTCCCGCGCACGTGCGGCGGGTGCCGATCTTCGGCCTCGGGTGTGTCGCCGGCGCGGCCGGCCTTTCGAGGGCTGCGGACCTGCTGCGAGGCAGCGGGGGCCAGGTGGCCGTCCTCCTGTCGGTCGAGCTGTGTTCGCTTACCCTGCAGAGAGAAGACCTCTCCGTCCCGAATCTCATCGCCACCGGCCTCTTCGGCGACGGAGCGGCGGCGGCGGTCGTAGCCGCCGATGACGCGCCGCAGTGCCACGGGCCCCGCATCGTGGCGACACGGTCGGTCTTCTACCCAGGCTCCGAGCACGTGATGGGGTGGTCCATCTCGGAGTCGGGCTTCCGCGTCGTCCTCTCGCCCGACGTGCCGGCGGTGGTGCTGGGGAAGCTCGGAGGTGATGTCGACTCCTTCCTTCGCGACCAGGGACTGACGCGCGGCGACATCCGGGCGTGGATCTCGCACCCCGGCGGGCCCAAGGTGCTCGAGGCGATGCAGCAGGCGCTCGGCCTCGACGCCGCCGCCCTCGAGGCGAGCTGGCGAAGCCTCCGCGAGGCGGGAAACTTGTCGTCGGCGTCGATCCTCCTGGTGCTCGAGGACGTGATGCGCGACGCCGCCCCGCCGCCCGGCGGGCACGGGCTGATGATCGCGATGGGACCGGGTTTCTGCAGCGAGCTGGTCCTGCTGCGGTGGTGACGCCGCCGGCCTGGACACGATCGATGGACACGCGCCTCGCCTACAGCCTGCTGGTGGCCGCCGTCGCGGCGGAGCGCGGGCTCGAGCTGCTGATCTCCCGCCGGAACGGGAAGCGTGCGCGCGCCCGCGGCGCGATCGAGGCCGGGCGCTCGCACTACCCGGCGATGGTTGCCCTGCATGCTGCCTTCCTCGCGGCGTGTCCGCTCGAGGTGTGGCTGCTCGGACGCCCTTGGCTGCCTGCGCTGGGCATCCCGATGCTCGGCCTGGTGCTCGCGGCGCAGGGAATACGCTACTGGGTGGTCCACACGCTGCAGGGACGTTGGACCACCAACGTGCTGTACGTGCCTGGTGATCCCCCGATCACCGCGGGCCCCTACCGCTGGGCCCGCCATCCCAACTACGTCGCGGTGACCGCGGAGATGGCGGCCCTTCCGCTGGTGCACACCGCCTGGCTCACCGCGGTGGTCTTCAGCGCGGCGAACGTGCTGCTGCTCGCCGTCCGGATCAAGGCCGAGGAGCGCCTTCTCGAGGAGGCCGACATCCTGGCGGGCGTGACGGAGGTGGCGCGCAGCCACCTCGGCTTCACCGGTACGCTCTCGCCCGACCTGCCGCTCTCGGCCGCGCTCGCGCTCGATTCGCTGCGTCAGCTCACGCTGGTGGTGGAGATCGAGAGCCGGTTCAGGATTGCCCTGGACGACGACGCGGAAAGCCTGAGAACCGTGGGCGACCTGGTCGCCGCAATCCGGAGGAAGCGTGAAGGACGCGCCCCCGACGCTCGTTGACCTGCTGCGCCGGGCGGCGGCAAGCGACACGAGCGGCATTCGCGTGCTGGATCGGAAGGGGGAGCAGGCGGCGTGGCTGTCGTGGGCCGGCGTCTGGCACCGCGCCTTGCGGGTGGCCGGCGGGCTCGCGGCCCGAGGCGTGGCGCGGGGCGACCGCGTTGCGCTGGTTTTCCCCACCGGGCCTCCCTTCATCGAATCGTTCTTCGGCACCGTCGCGGCCGGCGCCGTCCCGGTGCCGCTCTATCCGCCCGTCCGCCTTGGCCGTCTCGACGAGTACCACGAGTCGGCGGCCCGGATGATCGGCTCGGTCGAGGCGAAGCTCGTGCTTGCCGATCGCAGGGTCAGGAGGCTGCTGGGCGAGACCGCCAGGCGCGCCCGGCCGCCGCTCGGGTGTCTCGTGCCTGACGACCTGCCGGGCGGCGTGGGAGAGGCCGCCTCACCCGATCCCGGCGACATCGCCCTGATCCAGTTTTCCTCGGGGACGACGCGCGATCCGAAGCCGGTGGCGCTGTCGCACCGCGCGGTGGTCGGGCAGGTGACCGCGCTGAACGGCTTCTGGCCCGACGAGGGCGGCGTCGTGCACTCGGGCGTGAGCTGGCTGCCGCTCTACCACGACATGGGGCTGATCGGCTGCCTGTTCACCGCGCTCGAGCGGCCGGGCACCATCACCTTGATCCCGCCCGAGGCGTTCGTCGCGGCGCCTGCAGTCTGGCTGCGCGCCATCTCCACCTGGCGGGCAACGATCTCGCCGGCGCCGACGTTTGCTTACAGCCTTGCGGCGCACCGGATCCGGGACGAGGACCTCGAGGGGGTGGACCTGTCGTCGTGGCGTGTGGCGCTGTGCGGTGCCGAGACGGTGGTGGCCGACGTCCTGCGAGAGTTCGCGCGGCGTTTCGCGCGGTGGGGATTCGACGAGCGGGCGCTGACACCGGTCTACGGCCTCTCGGAAGCGTCGCTGGCCGTCACCTTCAGTCAGCTGGGTGGCGGCGCGAGAGCGACACGGTTCGACCGCGACGGGCTCGAGTCAGAGGGGATCGCGCGGCCGCACGAGGGAGGGCGGGAGATCGTGTCGGTCGGCCGGCCGATTCCCGGCGTCGAGCTGCGGATCGCCGACGCGGACGGGCGTCCCGTGCCCGAGGGGCGCGTCGGCGAGGTGCAGTGCCGCGGTCCATCGACGATGGAGGGGTACTTCGGGAGGCCGGAGGCGAGCGCGGCGGCGTGGTGCGACGGCTGGCTGCGGACGGGAGACCTTGGCTTCGTATCGGGCGGCGAGCTGTACCTCGTTGGGCGGCTTCGCGACATCCTGCTCCTGCGCGGCCGCAACCACGACCCGGAGGAGGTCGAGCGCGCGGTGGAGGGTGTGGCGGGGGTGCGGGACGGCTGCACGGTGGCGGTCAGCTGGCTGCCGGAAGGGGCCG
>DAOPQX010000390.1:0-3472 GCA_035348395.1 Vicinamibacterales bacterium
TGGTCCTGCTGCCCGACCTCGCCGCGGGCTGCTCGCTCTCGGACCAGTGCCCCGCGCCCGAGTTCGAGCGCTTCGTGCGGGCGCATCCCGGGCACACGGTCATCACCTACATCAACTCGAGCGCCGCGGTGAAGGCGCTGAGCGACGTCATCTGCACCTCGAGCAACGCGGAGCGGATCATCCGGCAAATCCCCGCCGGCCGCCCGATCATCTTCGCGCCCGACCAGCAGCTCGGGCGCTACCTGATTGCGAGGACCGGGCGCGACATGGTGCTCTGGCCGGGCGCCTGCTCGGTTCACGTGGCGTTCTCGGAGCGGCGGCTGCTGCGGCTGAAGGCCGAGCACCCCGAGGCGCTGGTGCTCGCGCACCCCGAGTGCGAAACCCCGGTGCTCCGCCTGGCCGACCACATCGGCTCCACCTCGTCGATCCTCAAGTACGCCCTGGAGAGCCCCGCGCAGGCGTTCATCGTGGTGACCGAGGCGGGGATCATCCACCAGATGAAGAAGGCGGCGCCCGGCAAGACGTTCATCCCCGCCCCGCCCGACAGCGGCTGCTCGTGCAACGAGTGCCCCTTCATGCGGCTCAACACGCTCGAGAAGGTGTACCTCTGCATGCGCGATTGCCGCCCCGAGATCACGATGGACGAGACGCTGCGCCAGCGCTGCCTCGTCCCGCTGCGGCGGATGCTCGAGATGAGCTGAGCGTCCACGTTCACCACAGAGGCACAGAGGCACGGAGACGCACGCAGAGGTTTCGACGTCCCGGCAAGGGGTCGGGAGTAATTAGAAGTCGTGCCGAGTTTCCGACTTCTAATTACTCCCGACCCCTACGCTTCTGTGGTTCAATTCCTTCAGCGTATGTCGAGAGAGCGGTTCCGGCGCGGTTCAGTGGCGGAGTTCGACGAAGCCTTCTTGCGCAGCGAGGTCCGGCGCTTCCTCGAGGAGGACGTGGGCCCGGGTGACGCGACCACCCGCGCGGTGATCCCGCCGGGCGCCCGCGCGTCAGGCTGGATCGTCGCGCGGCAGCCCTGCGTGGTGGCCGGGCTCGATCTGGCGCGCGCCGTCTTCGAGCAGCTGGACCCTTCGACGTGCTTCGAGGCTGCCGTCTCCGATGGCGAACAGGTGCCGGCGGGCGCCCGGCTTGCCCGGCTCGAGGGCCTCGCGGCCGTCCTTCTGACCGGTGAGCGGCTGGCCCTCAACCTGCTGCAGCGCCTGTCGGGCGTCGCCACCGTGACCCGCCGCTACGTCGAGGCAATTGCGGGCACGGGCGCGTCGGTCTCCGACACGCGCAAGACCACGCCCGGCCTCCGGCTGTTCGAGAAGCGGGCGGTATCGCTGGGCGGGGGCCGCAACCATCGCCTCGGCCTGCACGACGGCGTGCTGATCAAGGACAATCACGTCGCGGCCGCCGGCGGTGTCGGGGCCGCGGTCCGGGCGGCGCGCGCGGTCTCGTCCGGCCTCCCGATCCAGGTGGAGGTGGATTCGCTCGAGCAGCTGGAGGAGGCGCTCGACGCGGGCGCCGACGCGGTGCTGCTCGACAACATGACCCCGGGCCAGACCGCCGCGGCCGTGGCACGCGCCCGCGCGCATCCCCGCGGCGCCGACTGCTGGATCGAGTCCTCCGGTGGAATTACCTTGCAGAACGTGCGGGCGTACGCCGAGGCGGGGGTCGACACGATCTCGGTCGGGGCGCTGACGCACTCGGCGCCAGCCGTGGACATCGCGCTGGATTTTGAGTAGGGATCAGGGGAACGACTGGACGCGGCGCTTCAGCGAGATGCCTCACACACCCGAGATTGACGTACTGGTGATCGGCAGCGGCCTGGCCGGTGCCGCCGCCGCCCTCGCCGCCGCCCGCCAGGGCGCGCGGGTGGTGATGATCACCAAGACCGACCGCCCCGAGGAAGGCAACACCTGGTACGCCCAGGGCGGCATCATCTACCACGGCGCGAACGACTCCCCCGAGCGGCTCGTCTCCGACATCCTCGCGGCCGGCGCCGGCCTGTCCGACCCGGCCGCCGCCGCCCTGCTGGCGCGCGAGGGGCCGCGGCTCGTGAAGGAGGTCCTGATCGAGCAGGCGGGCGTCCCGTTCGACATCAACGGGGAGGGCGGGCTCGACCTCACCTCGGAGGCCGCCCACTCGGTTGCCCGCATCGCCCACTACCAGGACGCCACCGGGCGGGCCATCGAGTCGTCGATGCTGGATCGCCTCGGGCGCGAGCCGGGGGCGACGGTGCTGTGCCGCCGCACCGCCGTGGACCTGCTGACGCTCTCGCACCACTCGCGCGACCCGCTCGACGTCTACGCGCCTCCCACCTGCGTCGGGGCGTACGTCTTCGACCAGGAGACGCGCCGCGTCGAGACGATGCTCGCCAAGGAGACGATTCTGGCCACCGGCGGCCTTGGCCGCGTCTACCTGCACACCACCAACCCGGCGGGGGCGTGCGGCGACGGCGTGGCCATGGCGTACCGCGCCGGGGCCCGCTGCCTGAACATGCAGTTCGTGCAGTTCCACCCGACGACCCTGTATCACCCGGGGGAGCGCTTCCTGATTTCCGAGTCGCTGCGGGGCGAGGGTGCGAGGCTGGTGGACCCGGCCGGGCGCGAGTTCATGAACGCCTACCATCCCGACGGATCGCTCGCGCCCCGCGACATCGTGGCGCGCGGCATCCACCGGATGATGCACGAGACCGGTGCCGAGTGCGCCTTCCTCGACATCACCCACCGGCCGGCCGCCTGGGTGCGCAAGCGCTTCCCGCAGATCCACGCCCGCTGCCTCGAGGCGGGAATCGACATCACGAGAGAGCGGATCCCGGTGGTGCCGGCGGCCCACTACAGCTGCGGCGGCATCGCCGTGGACGACCGCGGGCGCACCAGCATCCGGAGGCTCCGCGCGGCCGGCGAGGTGTCGTGCACCGGGCTCCACGGCGCCAACCGCCTGGCCAGCACCTCGCTGCTCGAGTGCCTCGTGTGGGGCACGCGGGCCGGCGACGACGCCGGCCAGGCCGCGGTCAGCCGGTCATCGGAGTACGCCGTCCCGGAGGTGGCCCCCTGGCAGTACGAGACCGAGCCGGTCGATCCCGCCCTGATGGCGCAGGACTGGCTGACGATCCGCCAGACGATGTGGAACTACGTGGGGCTGGTGCGCAGCCGGCGGCGCCTCGAGCGCGCGCACGAGATCCTCCGCGAGCTGCACATGGAGATCGGGCGCTTCTACGTGCGCGGCGAGCTGAGCGACGAGCTGATCGGCCTGCGCAACGGCGTGCAGACGTCGCTCGCGGTGCTGCTGGCCGCGATGGAGGCCCGCGAGAGCCGCGGCTGCCACTACCGGGTGGATTGAGCGTCTGTCACGCGGCAGGCCGCAGAGAAGCAAAGGGATCAGGGATCAGATCGTGCCGGAGGTGCAGAGGGTGCAGGCGGTGCCGAAGGTGCTGGTGCTGATGGTGCCGAAGGTGCTGGTGCTGATGGTGCCG
>DAOPQX010000391.1:0-3444 GCA_035348395.1 Vicinamibacterales bacterium
CCCACGCCCGTCCGCCGGCCAGCACCAACGCGCACGCAAACACGAGGAAGCAACGGGGGGCCATGTTTCTCCTCGCTTTCGCGATCCGCGCGCCGCGATTGCCGCGGCGCTTCTGACTGGATAGACGGACGGGCGCGCCCCCCGCCGAGAGAATGTGACCAACGGTGCGGAGACAGTGATGGAGAGCGAGAAGCGAGGGATGGGGGGCGCTGCTCTAGATCGCTCCGCCGAGGCGCGACTGCAGCTTGTCGCGGTAGCCGCGGCTGAGCGTCAGCCGGGCGCCCGTGCGAAGCACGACCTCGTACTCACCGTTGAAGAGGGGATGCATCTCCTTGATCCGATCGATGTTCACGATCTGCGACCGGTGGATGCGCACGAAGGTGGAGGGATCGAGCTGTTCCTCCATCAGCGACATCGTCTGGCGGACGAGGTACGACTCGGCGCCGACGTGCAGCTTCAGGTAGTTGCCGGACGCCTCGATCCAGTCGATCTCGCGGGTGCGGAGGAACGACACGCGCCCGGCGCTCTTGACGACGAGCCGGTCGGTCGCCGGGGGGCGCTCGGGGCGGAACTCGGTGGCCAGCGCGAGCACCCGGCGCGCGAGCGCATCGCTCTCCTGGTGCGTCAGCTCGGTCCGGACGCGCTGGAGCGTCTGCTGGAAGCGGGCCTGGTCGAACGGCTTGAGCAGGTAGTCGAGGGCGCGCACCTCGAAGGCGCGCAGCGCGTAGGCCTCGTAGGCGGTGACGAACACCACGAGCGGGAGGCGCTCGCCGCCGACCGCCTCCATCACGGCAAACCCGTCCCGCTCGGGCATCTGCACGTCGAGGAACACCAGGTGCGGCGCCTCGCGCCGGACGGCCTCGATGGCCGACCGCCCGTCGCCGCACTCGGCGACCACCTGCACGTCCGCCTGGCCGGCCAGCAGCGAAACGATCCGCTCGCGCCCGAGCGGCTCGTCGTCCACGACGATCGTCCTGATGGTCATGACGCCAACTCCCCGACCGCCGGAACCGCGGCCGCCGGCGGTGCTTCGCGCCACGGGATGACGAGACGCACGGTGAGGCCCCGCTGGCCGACCCGGCAGAACTCGAACTGATGCGCCGCGCCGTACAAGCACTGCAGGCGCGACCTGGTGTTCGAGACGCCGATGCCGGACGCCGTCACCAGGTCGCCCGCCTGCGTGTCGCCGCGCAGCCCGACACCGTTGTCGCGCACCTCGAGCCAGAGCTGGCTCCCGTGCCGCCTGGCCCAGATCTCGAGGCGGCCGTGCCCCGCAGTGGGGGCGATGCCGTGGTCGATCGCGTTCTCGGCCAGCGGCTGAAGGACGAGGCTGGGCACGCGCGCGTCCAGCGTCTCGCCGGGAATGTCGTATGTGACCGTTAGACGGTCGCGGAAGCGGATTTGTTCGATCTCGAGGTACTTGCCGAGCAGCTCGAGCTCGTCCTTGAGCGAGATCTCCTGCGCGGTGACCTTCAGCGAGCTGCGCAGCAGGTCGCCGAGCAGGGCGAGCATCCGGTCGGCCGCGGCCAGGTCGCGGTGCATGAGCGCCGAGATGCCGTGCAGCGTGTTGAACAGGAAGTGGGGGTGCAGCTGGCGCTGCAGCCCCTGGAGGCGCGCCTCGGCCAGCCGGGCCTCGAGCTGCGCGGCCGCGATCTCGCGCTGCCGGAGCGCGAAGTAGTAGTGCAGCGCGTGGCTGGTCCCCACCAGCGCCCAGTACGTCACCATCTCCCAGTCGACCGACATCCAGTAGCTGCTCCGCACGTCCGACAGCCACCTCGCCCACGACAGCCTGCCGGTCAGCGCGCCCCTGACGAGCGACAGCGTCATGACGTGCACGAGCGAGGTCAGCGCCGCGGCCGGCAGGTGGGCGAGGAGGGGCCGCCAGATCGCGCGGCGTCCGAAGCGGAAGCGGCGCGCCATCCAGAAGACGAACGGCGTCAACGCGGCCCACGCCCACCAGTACGCGAGGTTCAGCGGGAACGTGTGCCACCACGAGACGGGCTCGGAGCTGGCGAGGCGGAAGCTGTAGGCGAGCAGGGCCGAGAACAGGCCGAGCAGCGAGGCGACAGCGAGGACGAGGAGAACGCGGGGGGCTGCGCTTCTCATGCCCCACTATCGGGTGCAAGCGGCGCTCCCGTCAAGGAGGGAAACCGCGACGACATCCGGATTTCCGGACGGCACGATCCACGCGGTTGAATGCCCGCCAGGCCGCGCCGATCCGCAGCGTTCACCCGCATCGCGGATACACCGTTCGCTCGTCACGCGCACCCGACCGCTCGTCCCTCGCCGGGGTGCGCCCGTCACAGAGCGGCGCGCGCCCGCGAGCCGACGCCGGCATCCGGGGAACGGCGGCAAATCGCGGCACCCCGGTTGCCTTGTTGTCTGCTGCGGGCGGTGGGCGTCCGCACACCGGCGGACAGGATCTCGGCGGCCCGGCTCGCGACGGGCACGCCCCCCGCGCCCAGTGCACTCACAGGCGGGACGCCTGTGCCACTCACAGGCGGGACGCCTGTGCTACTCACAGGCGGGACGCCTGTGCCACTCACAGGCGAGACGCCTGTGCTACTCACAGGCGAGACGCCTGTGCTACTGGACGCGGTGCCCGGGATCCCTCCCGAGGGAGGTAGAGCATGAGAGCTTCACGCGTCACGGCCCTCCTGGCCGCCGCGCTGCTCCTGGGCCTCGCGCCCACGGCGGCCGCGCAGGTCCAGCGGGGCGCCATCTTCGGCATCGTCACCGACGCCAGCGGCGCCGTCCTGCCCGGCGCCGTCGTGCAGCTGACGTCCCCGCTGACGGGGACCCGCGAGGCGGTCGCCGGCAGCGAGGGCGAGTTCCGCTTCGACAACCTCGACCCCGGCCGCTACACCCTGCGCGCCACGCTCGCCGGCTTCACGCCGCTCGTGCGCGAGAACGTGGTCGTCGGCGTCGGCACCACCGTGGACCTGCGGATGGAGATGAGCGTGGCCGGCGTGCAGGAAGAGGTCAAGGTGACGGCCGAGACGCCGACGCTCGACGTCCGGACGCAGGGGAACGTCGCCAACTTCGACCAGCAGATGCTGAACGAGGTGCCGACGGCGCGCGACCCGTGGGTGCTGCTGCAGTTCGTGCCGGGCGTGCAGCTCGATCGCATCAACGTCGGGGGGTCGGAGAGCGGCCAGCAGTCGGTCTTCGCCGCGCGCGGCGACGACGGCTCGAACACGATGTGGAACGTGGACGGCGTGACGATCACCGACCCGGCCGCGATCGGGTCGAGCCCCACCTACTACGACTACAGCACCTTCGAGGAGGTGCAGTTCACCACGAGCGGCCTCGACCCGCGCCAGCAGACGGCGGGGCTCGGGATCAACTTCGTGACCAAGCGCGGCACGAACGACTTCCACGGGCAGGCCCGCATGTACTTCACCAACCACGACCTGCAGGCTGCCAACATCCCGTCCGACCTCG
>DAOPQX010000392.1:0-3437 GCA_035348395.1 Vicinamibacterales bacterium
AGCCCCTTCATCGTGGCCAGGAAGCCCGCGAGGGTCCCGATGACGCGGCCAGACTTCCCCCGCACCAGCTCGAGCGGATCGGGGTTCTTCTTCTGGGGCATCATGCTGCTGCCGGTGCTCACCTCGTCTGCCAGCTCGAACAGCCCGAACTCTTCGCCGGTGAACAGCACGAAGTCCTCGGCCAGGCGGGCCAGGTGCACCATCACGAGCGCCGCCGCGTGGACGAAGGCGGACACGAAGTCCCGGTCCGACGAGGCATCCACGCTGTTGGCGACCACGCGCGAGAAGCCGAGCCTCCTGGCGAGCGCGTCGACGTCCACCGGGACCGTCGTCCCGGCCACGGCGCCCGAGCCGAGCGGCAGCGCGTCGGCCTCGTCGCGCGCGGCGCCGAGCCGATCGTGGTCGCGCCGCAGCGCGGCCACGTGGGCGAGCAGGTAGTGGGCCGCCAGTACGGGCTGGGCGCGGCGCACGTGGGTGAAAGCCGGCATCAGGCTGGTGCCGGCCTTCTCGGCCTGATCGACGAGTGCGGCGGCGAGGCGCGCCACCGCGCGCTGCAGGAGCGGGATGCGCCGGCGGAGGTACAGCCTCAGGTCGAGCGACACCTGGTCGTTGCGCGAGCGGCCCGTGTGCAGGCGGCGGCCCGCGTCGCCCACCTCCTCGACCAGCAGGCGCTCGACGAGCGAGTGCACGTCTTCGTCGGGCGCCTCGGCGAGCGCAGGTTCGTCGCGGAAGCGCTCCAGGATGCGATGAAGGGCCGCGGTCACCCTCGCCGCGTCTTCGGCGTCCATGCTTCCCGCTTCGGCGAGCGCCTCCACCCACGCGAGGCTGCCCGTGACGTCGTCTTCGAACAGCCGCCGGTCGAAGGGCAGTGAGCGCCCGAATTCGAAGACCACGCGATCGGGTTCGCCGGCGAACCGGCCGCTCCAGAGGTTTGTCACCGTGCACCTCCCGGCCGGGTCAGCGGTTGCGCAAGAGGCGGTCGATGGATCGCAGCAGCGGCGTCAGCGCGTCGGGGCTGGCGGCCGCGAAGAAGACCGTGTCGTCGCCGGCAACCGAGCCGGCGAACCCCGGTGGGCTGGCGTGATCGACGACGAGCGCCAGCGCCTGGGCGAAGCCGGGCTCGGTGCGCAGGACGACCAGGTTGGGCGGCGCGGTCGCCAGCGTATAGGAAGGCGCCACCGGTGGCGGCGGCTCCGGCTTGACGTATCGCCCGTCGCGCTTGTGCACGCGAAGCTTCCGCAGCCGGCGCGAGAGGGCCGACTGGGTGAGCGAGATGCCACGCCGGGCGAGGTGTCCCTGGAGCGCGCGCTGGTTGCTGACCGACTCGTGCGAGAGGATCTCGAGGATGGCCTGATCGATGGGCATGATCGTGCACGCTTGCCGCGGCCGCCCGTGGCGTACCACAGATCGCTTCCGCGCCGCCGCGGCGTCGATGTGAAGACCTCATGCCGGGTACGCTCCCGCGTACTTGAGCCCGGTGGTTTCGGCAAGGCCGAGGGCGAGGTTGAGGCACTGGACCGCCTGGCCGGCCATGCCTTTCATCAGGTTGTCGATCGCGACGAGCACGGCGCCGTGGCGATCGGTCGCGGCGACGGCAAGGTCGGCGAAGTTGCTGCCAACCACGGCGGCAACCCTCGGCGATCCCTCCACCAGCCGCAGGAACGGCTGCCCGGCGCAGGCACGCGCGGCGCGCGCCGCCAGCCCTTCGGCATTGAGGCCGTGGGGAAGGCCGAACTGCAGCACGGCGAAGATGCCGCGCACCGTGGGGCCGCTCTGGGGTACGAACGACAGGTCGGCTGTGATGCGCCCGCGGGTGAGCGTGGCCTGCACCTCGGGGAGGTGCTGGTGTCGGAGCACCTTGTAGGCGCGGATGTCGTGGGCCCGCGTGGGGTGGTGCGTCGTCTCGGTGGCCGTGGCGCCGCTGCCCGACGAGCCCGTGATGGCGGTCGCGGTGACCAGCCCCAGGTCGAGCCCTTCGAGCGGGAGGAGCCCCAGCTGCAGCGCCGTCGCGAAGCACCCCGCCGCAGCAATCCGCCGGGCGCCGGGCAGTTCCGCCCGCGTCCACTCGGGCAAGCCGTACACGAACGATCCCAGGCGCCGGGGACACGGGTGGGCGGCGCCGTAGGCGAGTGCGAACGCTTCAGCACTGGAAAGGCGGAAGTCTCCGCTCAGGTCCACGAGCGTCAGGCGATTGGCCAGGCCGAGGCTGGCCCACTCGGCTTCCATCTCGTCGAGGCGGCTGGCCAGCGCGCCATGGGGCATGGCGCTGAACACCACGGGTTGCGGCGACGAGGCGAACTCGCGCCAGTCGATCGCCGCCTCGAAGACGCCGTCTGCCACGCCGCGCAGGTTGGGGTGCGCCGCATGCCACGGGCGCCCGGCAAAGCGGCGCGATGTCCCCCGGAGGCTCCCGACGGCCGGGTGGGCCGACAGCAGCCGCAGCAGCTCGCCGCCGCCGAATCCTGAAGCGCCGAGGATGGCGACGTCGAGTCTCATCGTGCCCCCTCGCGGGCGGGAAGCGCGAGCCGCTCGAGGATGGCCTCGCCGAGCGCTCTTGCCTGCGTCCGCGCATTGATCGCGGGGAGGCCGAACTCGCGCTGGACGAACCGGACCCCGACGCGGTTGTCGGTTGCCGGTCCGGCCACCACGTCCACCTGGATGCCGAACCGCTCGCGCAGCATGGTGACGCCGCCGGCAACGCCGACCGGGTCGTTCGCGCACAGCACGAAGGCGCGGCCCCGGCCGCGCAGCACCGGGTCGGAGAGGATGGCCTGCACCCCGTACTCGCCCATGATGCCGTCGCCCGTCTCGGCCACGATCACGTCCATGCCCCGGGCGGCGAGCTCGCTGAAGATCGCGTGCGCGACGCCGCACGCGTTGCCGGCGCTGGTGGCGACAACCCCGGCGTCGGTGAAGTCGAGGGCGACCTCCGCTCCGTAGTCGGCCATCGACAGGATGTCGCGCATCAGCGACACGCCGGTCAGCTTGGCCCCACCGACCCTGAATCCCGCCTGGCTGAACGCCCGGACGATCGTGCTCGCCGCGGCCGTCTTCCCCGCGTTCATGCAGGTGCCGAGGACGTACACCACCGGCGGCACCGGCACCCCGTTGCGCCCCGTCAGCGCGGCGAGCCCGATAGACGCCGGCTGCGGCTGGCGCGACTGGAACTCGGGGTAGGCGAGTACCTGGCCGATCAGCTCGATCTCGAAGGGCGGGCCGACCTCCGGGTTGCGTGAAGTGCAGCGCCCGATGACCCCGCCGAGGTTGAGGATGTTGAGGACGTCTCCCGCCGAGACGGTGTCGGGCACCACGCCCTCGTAGCCGTGCAGCGCGTTGCGGTGGCCCAGCGCCCCGGCGATCACGTCGCCGTCGTGCAGGACCGTCATCCGGCCGTGCACGTCCTCGAGGTGGTTGTAGGTGGATTTCTCGCCCCGCAC
>DAOPQX010000393.1:0-3394 GCA_035348395.1 Vicinamibacterales bacterium
GGGCTGGTGTCATATGGACCCGCTCCCGAGTGTACGCCAATCGCCGCGGCCGAGCAGGCGCAACACCTTCGCGTGCTAACCTGACCAGGCCGACATGCATCCACAGCTCGACGCCATCGTCGCGGAGTTCCGTGATGGTTCTGATCGCCTGCACCGGCTGGCCGACGCGATCCCGGGAGACGAATGGGGAAGGCGGCCGCGGCCCGAAGCCTGGTCGGTGGGAGAGTGCGTCGCCCACCTGAACCTCACGACCGCCGCCTTCCGGCCGCTCGTGGAGAAGGCGTTGAACGAGGCCCGCCGGATGCCGAAAGGCCGCGTGCCGCGCCGTTACTCTCGAGGGCTGATTGGGGGGCTGCTCTGGCGAGCGCTGTCGAGGCCCGGCCGGTTCAAGACGAAGACGGCGGCGGCCTTCGTGCCTGGCGGCGCCGGCTCGCTGCAGGAAACGATGCAGGAGTTCGATCGCCTGCAGGACGAACAGATCGGGTGGGTCCGGGCCGCTGACGGCCTTCCCATTACCGCGGTCCGGCTCGTGAGCCCCTTCGATCGCCGCGTAAGGTACAATCTCTTCGCCGCTCTGTCGATCCTCGCGGCCCACCAGCACCGGCATCTCGCGCAGGCAGAAGAAGGCTCGAGGGTCACTCGGTCTACGAGGCTTCGATGACCCCGATTACTCCGACGTTCTTCGAGACGCCCGAGGCATTCCGGCGGTGGCTGGAGCAGCATCACGCCAGCGAGAGGGAGCTGTGGGTCGGGTTCTACAAGGTGAAGTCTGGCAAGGGCGGCATGGTGTATCGCCAGGCTCTCGACGAGGCGCTGTGCTACGGCTGGATTGACGGCCTGCTGCGCAGCATTGACGAAGAGAGTTACGCGCAGCGGTTCACGCCGCGCAAGAAGGACAGCACGTGGAGCCGGGTCAACGTGACGCGCGCGCAGGAACTCCTGGCCGAGGGACGGATGCGGCCGCCGGGCATCGAAGCCTTCGAGCGCCGCCCAGACGACAAGTCCGGGCGCTACTCATTCGAACAGCAGGGCGCACGGCTGCCGCTCGCGTACGAGCGAACCTTCAAGGCCAGCCCGGAGGCCTGGGCCTTCTTCTCCGCGCAGCCGCCGTCCTACCGTCGGGTCGTCACCTGGTGGGTGATGAGCGCCAAGAAGGAAGAAACGCGCACGCGGCGGCTGCTGCAGCTGATTTCCGACTCGGCGGCCGGGCAACGGATCCGGCAGATGCCTGGTGCCCAACCTGCCGTCTCGCAGAAACCGTCTCGCCACCCTGAGCCCTGAGCCTCACGCGCGACGGGCCCTTCCTCGGTGCTGGTGGACGCGGACGGCGAGCTGGTCGGCCGCCTGCCGGCCACTTACCGCGTCGTCCCTGGCGCCCTGGACGTGTGTGTGCCGGTCTCCCGGGTCGCGGGCCTGGCTTCCGGCAGCCAGGCGAGCGCTTCGGGTTAGCATGTTCGATGTGGCTCTCGTGGCCTTCCTGCGCGGCGTCAACGTTGGCGGGCACAGGACGTTTCGCCCGACGGTGCTCGCGCGGGCTCTGGCCTCCTACGACGTCGTCAACATCGGCGCCGCCGGCACCTTCGTGGTTCGCAAGCCCGGTGCGCGCGCGGCGTTTCGGGCCGCGCTGCTCCGGGCGCTGCCGTTCGACACCGAGGTGATGCTCTGCGACGCCCGCGATCTCGCGCGCATCGTCGCGAAGAACCCGTTCGGCGCCGGCCTGCGGCCACCGGACGTCGTCTGGTTCGTGAGCATCCTGTCGAGGCCCGTTCGCCCGCGGATGGAGCTTCCGGCCGCGTTCCCCTCCGACGACGAGTGGCTCGTGCGGGTGGTGGCATCGGAGGGGCCGTTCGTGTTCGGGATGTACCGCCGCGCCCCAAAGACGATTCGGTACCTCGGCGAGATCGACAAGGTGTTCGACGTGTCGGCCACCACCCGGAACTGGAACACGATCCTGGCGGTCGCGCGCGTGCTCCGGGGGCGGCCGGGGCTGTGACCTCGTGACTTCGCGACCTCGACCCGCTAGACTTCGTGCACCTCGGGGTCTTGTCACCTTCAACCACCGACAACGGGGGCCGTCATGCAGCGTCGCGAGTTCCTGAAGACATCGTCGCTCACCGGCGCCGCCGCGCTCACGGGGCTCGGGGGAGGGACGGTTCGCGCGGCCGAGGGGCCGCGCGAGTTCTATGAGCTGCGCGTGTACGAGATGCCCACGGGGAACCGCAAGGCGCGGCTCAACGACTACCTGGCGAAGGCGGCGATTCCGGCGTGGAACCGCGCCGGGAGCGGCCCCGTCGGCGTGTTCACCGTCCTGTCGGGCGCCAACGGGCTGATGCTCTACGTGCTCGTCCCGCACCCGAGCCTCGAGGCGTTTCTCGCCGCCCCGGAGAAGCTGGAGGCGGACCCGGACTACAAGAAGGCGTCGGCCGAGTACGCGGGCCGCACGATCGACGACCCCGCCTACACCCGCTACGAGACCTGGCTGCTGCGCGCGTTCGCGAACGTTCCCCGTTTGCGCGTCCCGGCCGAGACGGCGGAGAAGAAGCCGCGCCTGTTCGAGCTGCGCATCTACGAGAGCCACAGCGAGGCGGCGGCCCGAAAGAAGATCGAGATGTTCAACGAGGGGGGCGAGATCGCCCTCTTCGATCGCATCGGCCTGCGGTCGGTCTTCTTCGGGCAGACGCTCGCCGGGCCCCGGCAGCCGAACCTGGTCTACATGACCGTGCACCGCGACATGGCTGCCCGCGAGGCCGTCTGGGACGCCTTCCGCAGCGACGACGGGTGGAAGAGACTGAGCGCCGAGCCGGCGTTCGCCAACACCGTGTCGGCGACGACCGTGATCTTCCTGCGCCCGGCGGCGTATTCGCAGATCTGAGTCTCGTCTGGCAGCTGCGCATGCCGCGGCTGCTCCGCGCTCGCCGGCGGCCCGTTCCTGGCGTACCTCGTCAGGGAGCACGCGGCCGGATAGCGACATGCTCTCGGTACGCGACCTCCGTTTCTCGTACGGCGCGATCCCCGTGCTGCACCGCGTCTCGTTCTACCAGCGCACCTACCGAGTCGGCGAGGAGCAGGCGCTCGGGCTGCGCCGCGCGCAGTGGCCGGACTGGACGGCGGACGCGGGCTTTTGAGCGCGTCCTGCGGTAGACTCGGGCCTCACCGGGGGGACGCATGGGCCGACTGGCGGGGAAGAGAGCGATCGTCACGGGAGCCACGAGCGGCATGGGACGGGCGACGGCCCTCCTGTTCGCACGCGAAGGGGCCTCGGTTCTGGTCAACGGCCGCGACGCCGAGCGAGGGCGCACGCTGGTCGAGGCGATCCGTGCGGCGGGGGGACGTGCCGAGTTCGTCGCCGCCGATGCGACGAGTCCCGGGACGGGCGACCGGTTGGTGGAAGCCT
>DAOPQX010000394.1:0-3357 GCA_035348395.1 Vicinamibacterales bacterium
GATCCAGGTGGTGCTCGTGTCGATGCGGACCGGCTTCTTCACGTCGCGGTCGTAGAGCCAGATGCGCATCGCCTGGTCGATGAACGCCAGCTTGCGGCTGTCGGGCGACCAGGAGACGCGGTAGCGGAAGCCGGGACCGAGCTTGGTGACGGTCTCCTCGGCACCAGCGCCGTCGGCGGCGCGGAAGGTCAGCTCGTACTCGCCCGAGCGGTCGCTCCAGTACGCCAGCGTCTTCCCGTCAGGCGACCAGCGCGGGTAGCGCTCGGCCACCCCGGACGTGTTGGTGAGGTTCACGACCGGGCCGTGTTCGGCCGGAATCGAGAACAGGTCGCCGCGGGCCTCGAAGGCGGCACGCTTGCCGGTGGGCGAGACCGAGGGGGCGCGGAGCAGCGCCTCGACCCGGGCGACGTGGGGCTTGAGGGTCGCACGGTCGGTGACCACCTGCACCTTCACCTCGCGCGGCTGGCCTCCGCCGGCCACGTCGAGCACGTACAACCGCCCGCCGTTCTGGAAGACGATGTCGGTCGGACCGGCCGAAGGAAACGTGACGTCGTAGTCGCGAAACGCCGTCACCTGGCGGGTGGCACCCGACTTCATGTCGAGCACCCACAGGTTCTGCCGCTTCTCGGGGCCGCGGTCGGACATGAAGTACAGCTGCTCGCCGAACCACATCGGGTGGGCGTCGTTGGCCTCGTTCCTGGTCAGGTTGCGGGCAGCGAACGTCTTCAGGTCGAAGAGCCAGATGTCGGGGGCCCACCCGCCGCGGTAGCGCTTCCAGGTTCGAAAGTCCTGCGACATCGGCATGTAAGCGAACTGCCCGCCGTCGGGCGAGAACGATCCGAACTCGCCGTAGGGCACCATGAGCCTGGTCGCCTCCCCGCCGTCGGCGGGAGCCAGGAAGAACTGGCTGTAGCGCTGGCGGCCGCTCTCCCGGCCCGAGGCGAACAAGACCCGCTTGCCGTCCGGGTGCCACCCGAGCACGCGGTCGGCCATCGGGTGGTGAGTCACCCGCACCGGGTCGCCGCCGAGCGCCGGCACGACGTAGACGTCGGTGTTCCCGTCGTAGTTGGCGCTGAAGGCGATGCGCGACCCGTCGGGCGAGAAGCGCGGGAACTGCTCCTCGCCGCGCGGCGACGACAGGCGCAAGGCCACGCCGCCCTGTTTCTGGACGACCCAGATGTCGCCGGCGTAGACGAAGGCAATGTGCGTGGCCGAGATGGCCGGCTGGCGGAACAGCCGGGCGTCGATTTGCGCCTCCGCGGCCGAAGCCAGGCCGAGCACGAGAACTGCGAGACACAGCGTCGCGATGCGTGATTTGGTCATGAGAAGCTCCTGCCGGCTCGCGGCCGCCTTCAAGCCTGCCCTACTGCGCTCCGCCGTTTCGCTGCCTGCTGTCGTTGCTTTGTGGTGCCCGTTTGCCGCGGGCGACCACAAGGGTCGCCCCTACGTCCGCCGAAACCGGGGCGCCATCTTCCTCGTGGCCAGGTTCACGAGCCACGAGGGCGCGAGGCGCGCGCCCAGGACGATGGCGCGGTAGACGCGCCCGTTGACGAAGACGGGGTCGCCGCGCATCACCGCCTCGTATCCCTCGCGGGCCACGCGGTCGGCGTGCAGCCACAGGAACGACGGCAGCCGGCTGACTTGCGCCCGCATCCGGTTCACGTCGTGGAACTCGCTGTACGTGAAGCCCGGGCAGAGCGCGGTGACGTGCACGCCATGCGGCCTCAGCTCGCAGGACAGCGACTCGGAGAAGCGGATGACGAGCGCCTTCACGGCCCCGTACAGCGTATGCCCGGCGGCCGCCGGCACGAGCCCCGCCACCGACCCGACGTTGATGATCCAGCCGCGGCGCCGCTCGACCATGCCGGGAGCGAACAGCCGGCACAGCTCGGCGACCGCGGTCACCATCACTTGGATGAACGCCCGGTGCAACTCCCAGGGCGAAGACAGGAACGAACCAGGCAGGCCGTAACCGGCGTTGTTCACCAGCGCATCGACCTGGAAGCCCGCCTCCGCAACCTCGCGGGCGATTCGCGAGGGTGATGACGGGTCGGCGAGGTCGGCCGCGATCACGTGAACGCGGCACTGATGGCGGTCGAGAAGCTCTGCGGCCAGCGCCTCGAGGCGGTCGAGGCGCCGCGCGGTGAGCACCAGGTCGAAGCCGTTGGCGGCGAAGACGCGCGCCAGCTCCGCGCCGATGCCGGACGAGGCGCCCGTGACGAGTGCTGTTCCTTTCAATCGCGCTGCCTCCAGCCCACGGTCACCGCAGTGACCGAGAACGCGCGCCACGGAGCCGCCCCTACGGCCGCACCAGGTTGAGGAACGTCGTGATGATGATAGCGTTCGTGAAGTCGATGAAGAAGGCGCCCACCAGGGGCAGCACGAGGAAGGCACGCGGCGCCGCCCCAAAACGCTCCGTGATCGCCTCCATGTTGGCCACGGCGTTCGGCGTCGCCCCGAGGCCGAACCCGCAGTGCCCCCCGGCCATGACCGCGGCGTCGTAGTCACGCCCCATGAGCCAGAAGGTGACGAAGGTGGCGTACAGCCCCATCATCGTGACCTGCGCGGTGAGGATGACCAGCATCGGGATCGCCAGGTCGAGCAGTTCCCACAGCTTCAGCGACATCAGCGCCATCGAGAGGAAGAGCGACAGCGCCACGGTGCCGACGTCGTCCACCACGCGCTGCTCGATGCCGAACAGCCCCGCCTTCCGCCCGCCGCGCCCCTTCGTGAGCGCTGCCACCCCGTCGTCGGCATTGCGCAGCACGGCGGCGACGATCATCGCGCCGATGTAGGCGGGGAGCGTGATGCCGGTGGTTCCCTGGATCCAGGAGCCGAGCGCCGCCCCAGCCCACATCGCGACCAGCGTGATGGTGATGATCTTCAGCAACGTGTACGCGGTGGGAGCCGCGCCGGCCGGCTCGGTGTCGATTTCCTGGTCGAGGGGCTGGTACTCTGCGACGGCGGCAGGAGCCGGCGCGGCCTGCGCGGCGGGGCGCGGGGCCAGGCTCCGGCGGCGGACCAGGCGGGTCGCGATCGGCCCGCCCAGCAGGCCGCCGCTCACGAGTCCGAAGGTCGCCGCCGCCATGGCCAGCGTCACGGCACCGGGGAACGCGTACTGATCCTCCATCAGCTTGCCGAACGCGGCGCCCGTGCCATGGCCGCCGGTCATCGTAATCGACCCCGCGATGAGGCCCAGGAAGGGGTGAACCCCGAGCAGCCTGGCGAGCCCGACGCCAACCGCGTCCTGGAAGACGGCCAGCACCGACGCCAGCACCCAGAACAGCAGCACCTGCGGCCCTCCGATGCGCAGCAGGCCCAGGCTGGCACCCAGGCCGATCGTCGTGAAGAACGCAA
>DAOPQX010000395.1:0-3354 GCA_035348395.1 Vicinamibacterales bacterium
CGATCTCGAAGATCGTGTCCACCCCGAGGCCGAGGATCGTGTCGTCGATGAACGCCGCGCCGGTCTTGTGCGCGGTGATCTCGTCGTTCACCGTGTCGGCGCCGACCAGCTCGCCGATCAGCTCCCGCCCCGACCCCGTCGTCCCGACGCCGCGGATGCGGACGAGCTGGCCCAGTTCCTGCTCGATCTGCCGCAGGCCGGTGGCCACCGCCTCGATCGGCCGCGCGTCGGTGCGCAGGTAGATCTCCTTGAGCACGCGCCGCTCGGCGTCGATGACCACCAGGTTGGTGCTCACCGATCCGATGTCGATCCCGAGGTAGGCGTCGATCGGCATCCGGATCTCGCCCGGCGGGACCGCCTGCAGCCGGTCGCGGAGCAGCAGCACGTTCGCCATCGAGAGCGGCGCCGAGGTCGGCACCTCCTCGTCGGGCCCGGCGACCGCCGCGACCGCCGCGTGCCCGTCGTCCTCGGCCTCGTTCGCCGCGTCGTGGGCGAGCACGGCGGCGCCGACGGCGCCGAACGACTGGTGTCCCGGCGGCACGACGAGCGTGCCCGGCGCCCACTTGAAGGCCTGCTCCAGCGCGCGGACCACGCCGGCGTTCGACGCGACGCCGCCGACGAAGGCGACCTCGGGGTCGATGGGCCGGCCGCGCACCACCGCGCTCCGGAAGTTCCGCGCCACCGCGTCGCACAGCCCCCGGAGGATCTCCTCGGGCGAGAACCCCTTCTGCTGCGCGTGGATCATGTCGCTCTTGGCGAAGACCGAGCAGCGGCCGGCGATCTGCGCCGCGCGGCGCGTGTTCAGCACGATGTCGCCGATCTCCTCCACGCGGAAGCGCAGCCGGCCGGCCTGCTGGTCGAGGAAGGCGCCGGTGCCGGCGGCGCAGTCGCCGTTGGTCTGGTAGTCGGCAATGCCCAGGCGGCGCCCCCCGCGGCCCTCGTGCGGCTCGAACCGGATGTACTTGGAGCTTTCGCCGCCGATCTCGAACAGCGTGCGGACCGAGGGCAGCAGCACCTCGGTCGCGCGCGACAGCGCCTGGAACTCGTGGCGCAGCTCGACCCCGGCCAAGAGCGCCGCACCGCTGCCGGTGGCGGCGACCGACCCGAGCGCGCCGGCGGGAAGGGCGGCCTCGACCCGGTCGAGCATCGCGCGCGCCTGCCCCGCGGGGTTGCCGGTCAGCGGGGCCGGCCGGGCGACGGCCAGCCACGCGGGGCGGCCGGCCGCGTCTTCGATCTGGCGGACCAGCTCGAAGATGCCGCCCCCGTCCTGGACGAGGCGCTCGAAGAAGACGGCGTCGGCCGGGTCGGTCGAATAGACAGCCGCCTTGACGCTCGCCGAACCGACATCGATCCCGACGTGGATGGACATGCCCTGCTCTCGCCGTGCCGGGGGCAGGACACGGTGATGTCACGCGATGACAGTAGACGGTTGTGCCGCCGGGGGGTGCGCACCGGCGCGCCCCCAGGCGGCCCTGCCAGACCCCGGAGCTCACCGCGGTTGGCGTGTTCGCTCCGGCAGAAACGGGGCTGCAGCCTCGTCCGGCGGCGCGAGGGTCTCAGGCCTGCGCCCGCCGCCGCTGGTACTCGGCCAGCGGCACCGAGAACTGCTGCTCGATCCGCTCGCGGAGGTAGTGCCCGCCATTGTACGCGCAGAACGGAATCACCCGGCCTGCGGGGGTGGCGTAGTGGATCAGGCAGCGCCGCACGCGCTCGAGCTCGTAGTTGTAGCCGTCCATGAAGTGCATGCCGGCCACCAGCAGCATCTTGTAGGTGTCGGCCTGCGGCCCGCGCCCGACCTTCTTGTCGAGCAGGCCCTGGAGCGTGCGGGTGAACTTGGCGAAGTCCATCCCCCGGGGCGCCCCCTCGGGCTTGAAGAACGAGCGCAGGTCGTTGAAGGCCCCCGCCTTCTGGAAGATCTTGAAGCGGGCGTTCGCCATCTTCACCGAGCGTTCGTCGAGCGCCTTGAACATCCCCTCGACGTCGATGAACTGGGTCACCGGCACGCCCCGCTTCGACCCCGGCTCGATCGCCAGGTAGGTCCCCATCGAGCAGTGCGGGTGGCACGTCATGTGGACCGTCGGGTCGTCGCGCATCGCGGAGATGAACTTCGAAATCGGGCTCACCAGGCTGAGCGGGTACCAGTCCGCGGTGGCCGTGTAGCCCGCGTCCGAGATGGCGTGGACGAGGTCGGGGATCGTGTAGCGCAGGCGCCGCCGCTCTTCGTGGCTCACGCGCCCCGTCAGCGCCACCGGCTGGTAGCTGATGCCGCTGGTGACGTCGATGTTCTCGATGGCGAACCGCAGGATTGGCACCACCTGGTCGTCGTTGATCGTCCGGGCGATCGTCGGCACGTAGACGATCTTCATGCCCGCGCGCCGGATCGACTCCACGGCCTTCAGCTTGACGTCGAGCATCGGCCGGCCGCGCAGCTCCTTGTAGACCCGGTCGTCGAGCCCGTCGAACTGCAGGTAGATCGTGTGCAGGCCGGCCTCGGCCGCGCGCGCGGCAAAGTCGGGATCGGACAGCTTGATGCCGTTCGACGCGATCTGCAGGTGCGAGAAGCCCAGCTCCTGCGCGTCGCGCAGGATGTCGAAGAAGTCGGGGTGGATGGTCGGCTCGCCGCCCGAGAACTGGACGACCCGCCCCTGCACCGGCTGCTCGCGGCGGTAGAGCCGCAGCATTTCCTTCACCTGCTCGCGCGACGGCTCGTACACCGAGCCGGTGACGTTCGCGTTCGCAAAGCAGATCGGGCACGTGAGGTTGCAGCGGTTGGTGAGGTCGATGTTGCCGAGCGCCGTGTGGCTCGTGTGCTGCTGGCAGAGCCCGCAGTCCCTCGGGCACTCCGCGCTCTCGGTGAAGGGGTTGCTCAGGCCGCGGTAGTCGCCGAACTCCCACTTCTCCGCCTTGAGGAACAGCTCGACGTCGGACCAGTACAGATCCTTCACGTAGCCGTGCTCGGGGCACGTCTTCTCCATCCACACCTTGCCGTCCTCGGCGAACATCCGCGCGTCGATGACCCGTCCGCACCCGGGCTCCGGGCAGATCGACTCCACCGTCTTCGGCAGCCCCTTGGTGATGTTGTTGATCGGGGCCCCGCCGAAGGTGGTTTCCACCCCAGGCTCCGATTCCTGCAGCCGTCTCAACATAAGTCGTGCTCCAGCTGGATGACAGTCCTGCGGCTCACTCATCTCGCGCGATGCCGGGGGCCAGGCCGTTGACGATCTGGTGGGCCGAGCTTCATTGTCGTCGTTCCTGGCCCGGCTGTAACGGAGCTGCGGCGAACGGGCAAATCGGGTGGCCGAACTGGCAAAACCCCGCCCGAAAAGCCAGCTGTGCCGTAGCTTTCAGCCTTCT
>DAOPQX010000396.1:0-3349 GCA_035348395.1 Vicinamibacterales bacterium
GAGAACACGGCGAGCCGGATGTCGCACTTCGCCCGCCAGGAGATCTACTACGACCGCCAGTTCGGCCTCGACGAGACGCTGGAGGGGATCGAGCGGGTGACCGCCGCCGACGTCCAGCGGGTGGCGGCCGAGTTGTTCCGGGACGGGAACCTGGCCGGGACGGTGCTCGGATCGCTCAACGGATGGCGGTACCCCGCCGATCGCTTGAAACTCGCGTAGCGCGCCGGTAATCTACGTGTTTTCAACCTGCGGGCCCCCGGCCCGCGGCGCCCCCTTTCTCCCGCTCAGCCGAGGATCCCGATGATAGCCCGATACACCAACCCGGCCATGGGCCGGATCTGGAGCGACCAGAGGCGCTTCGAGACGTGGCTGGAGGTGGAGATCGCGGCGGCCGAGGCGATGGCCGAGGCGGGGATCGTCCCGGCGTCCGCGGCGCGCGCCATCCGGGAGCGGGGCGGGTTCGACATCGCGCGCATCGAGGAGATCGAGGCACGGACGCACCACGACGTGATCGCGTTCACGACGGCCGTCGCCGAGCGGGTGGGCGAGGAGGCGCGCTGGCTGCATTTCGGCCTCACTTCCTCGGACGTCATCGACACGGCGCAGGCGCTGCAGATGCGCGAGGCGTGCGACCTGATCCTCGAGGGGCTCGAGGGGTTGGCCGACGCGATTCGCCGGCGCGCCGAGGAACATCGGCGGACCCCGATGATCGGGCGGACGCACGGGGTTCATGCCGAGCCGATGACCTTCGGACTGAAGCTCGCCCTCTGGTACGCGGAGGTGGGCCGCCAGATCGAGCGCGTGCGGCAGGCCCGGGCGGGGATCGCGGTCGGCAAGCTCTCCGGTGCGGTTGGCACCTTCGCACACCTCGACCCGTCCGTCGAGGCGGCGGTGTGCGCACGCCTCGGCCTGGAGCCGGCCCCCATCTCGTCGCAGATCGTCCAGCGCGACCGCCACGCGGCGCTGCTCTCGGCCCTCGCGCTCGCCGGGGCGTCGCTGGAGAAGTTCGCCCTCGAGATCCGGGGGCTCCAGAAGACCGAGATCGGCGAGGTCGAGGAGCCGTTCGCGGCGGGGCAGAAGGGGTCGTCGGCGATGCCGCACAAGCGGAACCCCATCGGCTGCGAGCAGGTGGTGGGGCTCGCGCGGCTGCTCCGCGGCAACGCCGGGGTCGCGATGGAGAACATCGCCCTCTGGCACGAGCGCGACATCTCGCACTCCTCGGTCGAGCGCGTGATCCTGCCCGACAGCTTCATCGCCCTCGACCACATGCTCCGCCGCTTCACCCGCATCGTGAAAGGCATGGTCGTCTACACGGAGCGGATGCGCGAGAACCTCGAGCGATCGCGCGGGGTGGTCTTCTCGGGGTCGGTCCTTCTGGAGCTGGCGCGCAAGGGAGTCTCGCGCGAGCAGGCCTACGAGTGGGTGCAGCGCAACGCCATGCGATCGTCGCGGGAGGCGCTTTCCTTCAAGGACCTGCTCCTCGAGGACGCCGACGTCCGCGGCGTGCTCGACGCGACGGAGATCGATCGGGTCTTCGACCTGGACGTGCAGTTGAAGCAGGTGGATGCCATCTTCGCCCGGGTGTTCCGGCCGTCACCCGAGACCGTGTGAGGGGCGGCCGCCGGCCGCTGCCGCTGGCGCCCGTTGGCCGGGGCCGCTAACCTGATAGAAGGGACCAGTGTTCGACAAGCTTCACGAGGAGTGCGGCGTCTTCGGCATCTTCGGCCACCCCGAGGCGGCCAAGATGGCCTACCTGGGGCTCTATGCCCTGCAGCACCGGGGCCAGGAGAGCGCCGGCATCGCCGCCGGGCCCAACGGCGGCGACCGGCTGGCGGTCCACCGGGGCATGGGGTACGTGGCCGACGTCTTCGGGCAGTCGGAGCTGGAGCGGCTGCCGGGGCAGATGGCCGTGGGCCACGTCCGGTACTCGACGGCGGGGGCCAGCAAGCTGGTCAACGCGCAGCCGATCCTCATCGACTGCTCGCACGGCCAGCTCGCCCTCTGCCACAACGGGAACCTGGTCAACGCCTCCGAGCTGCGCGACGAGCTGGTGGGCGAGGGGGCCATCTTCCAGACCAGCAGCGACTCCGAGGTGATCCTCCACCTCTACGCCCGATCGAAGGAGCACCGGCCCGAGCAAGCCCTGATTGCCTCGCTGGCGCGGGTCCGCGGGGCCTACTCGCTGGTGCTGGCGACCTCCGATCGCCTGATGGCCGTGCGCGACCCGCACGGCTTCCGGCCGCTGGCGCTCGGCCGGCTGGGCGGTGCCGTCGTCGTTGCGTCGGAGACCTGCGCGATGGACCTCATCGGCGCCACCTGGGAGCGCGACCTCGAGCCCGGCGAGCTGGTGGTGGTCGACGCGGACGGCGTCCACTCGCACAAGCCGTTCCCGCCGGCGCGCCACGCCTTCTGCATCTTCGAGCACGTGTACTTCGCCCGTCCCGACAGCTACGTCTTCGGCGAGAGCGTCAACGAGATCCGCACCGCGTTCGGCCGGCAGCTGGCGCGCGAGTCCGCGGTTGGCGCAGACGTCGTGGTCCCGGTGCCCGACTCCGGGGTGTGCGCGGCCACCGGCTTCGCGGAGGAAACGGGCCTCCCGCTCCGCATCGGGCTGATCCGCAACCACTACGTCGGCCGAACCTTCATCGAGCCGCAGCAGTCGATCCGCCACTTCGGGGTGAAGGTGAAGCTGAACCCCGTCCGCAGCATCCTGGAGGGGAAGCGGGTCGTGCTGGTGGACGACTCGATCGTGCGCGGAACGACCAGCCGGAAGATCGTGCGGATGATCAAGGCGGCCGGGGCGACCGAGGTGCACGTTCGCATCAGCTGCCCGCCGACGATCTCTCCCTGCTTCTACGGCGTCGACACCCCGCGGCGGTCCGAGCTGATTGCCGCCACCCACACGCTCGAGGAGATCCGGAAGTACCTGGACGCCGACTCGCTGCGATACCTCAGCCTCGAGGGAATGCTCAGCGCCGTCAACTCCCATCGCGGGCACTACTGCACGTCCTGCTACACGGGGCACTACCCGGTGCCGTTCCCCAGGGAGCAGGGCACGCAGGCGCCCCTCCCGCTGCAGCTGGTCAACCGCCGCTCCCCCGACGAAGAATCGCGATGATCGACTACAAGTCAGCCGGCGTGGACATCGACGCGGGCAACGAGGCGGTCCGCCGCATCATCAGCGCGGGCGGAACACTGTCCCATATCGCGGGATTGGACAATTTCTGCTGGCCTGATCCCGTCAGGTCGTCAATAACGCCCGACGGCGAATACAAGCTGGCCCAGCTGGTTCGCGCCAACAAAGCGCTTCATGATGTGACCACCGCATTCGAGGTTCCCTGTGTTTCGG
>DAOPQX010000397.1:0-3348 GCA_035348395.1 Vicinamibacterales bacterium
AGGAGGCGTCGGTGCCATTATTCGAATACGAATGCCGGAAGTGCGGTCACCATTTCGAGGCGCTGGTGGTCGGGTCGCGCCGGCCCGCTTGCCCGAAGTGCAAGAGCGAAGACCTCGAGAAGAAGGCGTCGGCCTTCGGCGTGGCCGGGGCCGGGGCCTGGTCAGGCGCGTCGAGCGGCTGCGGGACGGGCGGCGGCGGCGGTTGACGCTGGTAGCGCAGCGGGTTGGTCCAACCCGAGTACCCATCGAAGAACCGGCTCACTGTCTGCTGCCGTGAATGCCGCGGCGGCAGACAGTGAGACTTCCCCCGGGCGACGCTCTCCTTCTCAATTCTCCAACAGCCTCCTCGCCGACTCGAAGCGAGGCTCGATGTCCACCGGGATCCCCGAGAGGCGGTCGAGCGCCTTCTGCACCTCGGGCCGCAAGACGACCAGGCGCTTCAGCAGCGCGTCGGCCTTCCCGTAATCACCCTCGGCCTGCAGGGTCATCAACTCCGAGGTCAGGCGCGTCACCGCGTCCTTGATTCGCGCGTGGTCGACGGCGAAGGTGCCGTCGGGGTTCACGTTGAAGGCGCCGGCATCCAGGAGCCAGTTCAGCTGCAGCGCGATCCCCTTCCCGTGGGCCTCCGACAGCCCGAAGCGGATCGAGCGGAAGGCCGACGCCAGGAACGTCTCGTACATCGTCGGCTGCAGGGCCTTGTCGAGGACCCCCTTGTCGATGAGGTACTGAAGCGCGAAAAGCCCCGACACGTCCGCTTTCGCCTCCTCGATGGCAGAGTAGGTCTCCTTGAGGCGCGCGCGAACGGTGGTCTGCTCCCCGCCGGCCGTGATCTGGTGCGGTCCGAGGCCGTGCATCAGCTCGTGCATCAGGATGTGGGTGAAGAACGCGTCGAAGGTTACCCGCTGCCGGTCGGCGGGGGCGAGCACGCGTCCGGAAATCGGCACGAGGACGAGCTTGAACTTCGCCTCCTGCACGTTGCGCAGCATGACGCGCTTGGCGCCCTTTTCGCGGACCACCCGCTCGTCGTTGGGCAGGTTGAAAGCTGCCGTCTGCACGCCCCGGTTTCCGTCGCCTGCGGCGAGCACGACGTTGACGACGCGGATCGGCGCCAGCGAACCGAGCTTCGGGTTGCGGAAGGCGGGGGCGATCGGGAGGTGGTTTTCGATGTCCTGCAGCTCGCCGCCCAGCCTGGCCAGCTTCGCGCTCTCCGCCTCGTCGCGCAGGGTGATGAAGGCCTCGAACGCGGCCTTGGCGTTGAACCACTCGTCCTCGTAGACCTCGTAGGGGCCGATGGTCGGCTCGATCGAGGCGTCCAGCTCCATCCACGCCACGTCGCTCTCGTAGTAGTCGTTGCTGAGGAACGCGTCCGCGCGCGTTTCGAGGAATCGCTTCAGCGTGGGCTGCGCGGTGCTGGCGGCGGCCTCGCGCAACAGGGCCGCGGCCCGCGCCAGCTCGCCCTGGTACTCGACGCTGTAGGGCACCGCCTGGAACCCGCCGCCGGGCGCCCGGCGGATGGTCGTGAAGAACCCGGCCGCCTCCCCGCGGGCCTCGCCGGACAGCCGCTGCATCCAGGTCTCCACCTCGGCCTTCGTCGAACCCGCGGGATAGAAGTTGGCCCCTTCCGGTTTGGGCGGCACGCCCGGGACGAAGGGACGGTTGTGGTCGAGCCGGTCCCATGGACCCTTGTTGATCAGGAAGTAGCGGAGGCGGGCCTTGCCGAGCGCCGTGGGGTCGGCGAGCAGCTGCTGGAGCAGCGCCGGGTTGCCGGCCCACACCTGGCGGAGGAAGAGCCCATCCATCACCCACCCCGCCTCCACCAGCCTGGCCAACGCCTGCCGCTCGCTGGCGGGAAGGGCCGAGACGTCGGCGCCGATCTCGACGGGGGCAAACTGCCGGGCCAACGCGTCGAGCGCCGCTTGATCGGGCACGTTCACCTCCTGAGGGGTCACCGGGGCGCCAGCCGCGACGACGACCGCGGCCACCGCCAGGACGACTGCGCATGTCGAAGATCTCATGATGTTCCTCGACCTCGATTCTACTGAATGCCCGAGTCCCTCAGCCGGTCCGCTCCCGGGCCCAGGCGACGTGCTCGCGCACTACCCGGTCGTCGAGCGATGGTGAGTCGGGCCCGCCGCTCGCGTCGAGGGCGGCGGCCATCCCTGCCGCCCTGCTGTTCCCCATTGCCACGGCGATGTTGCGGCGCAGGCCGGTGAGCTTTGGCCTCGTCATCGCCGACCCGTCCACCAGCTCGTGCAGCTCGGCGTCGCGGCGCTTCCAGAGATCGATCAGGCGGGGCGAGTCGAGCCCCTCCCGCGGCTGCCACGCGGGGTCGCGCGAGACCGGAGCCGCCTGGTTCCACGGGCAGACGTCCTGGCAGATGTCGCAGCCGTACACGTGCCGCCCGAGCGCCTCGCGCAGGGTCGCCGGAATCGCCTGCTTCAACTCGATCGTCAGGTAGGAGAGACACCGTGTGGCGTCGAGCACGTAGGGCGCGGTGAGGGCACCGGTCGGGCACGCCTCCAGGCACAGCGTGCACGTGCCGCACTGGTCGAAGCCGGGAGGGTCGGGACGAAGCGCGAGGCTCGTGATGATCTCGCCCAGGAACAGCCAGGAACCGCGCTCCGGGTTGATCAGGCAGGTGTTCTTCCCGATCCACCCGAGGCCGGCGTACTGCGCGTACACCCGCTCCTGCACGGGCCCGGTGTCCACGTACGCGCGCGCCCGGAAAGGCGTGTGCGCCTGGTCGCGCATCCAGGCCAGCAACGCCTCGAGCCGCCGGCCGATCACGTCATGATAGTCGTCGCCCCAGGCGTACCGCGAGATGATGGCCTCTTCCTCGTCGGCGGACTCGACAGAGAGCGGCCGGTCGGCGTGATAGAGGGTGGCCGTCGCAATCACCGATCGGGCCGACGGCAGCACCTGCCGCACGTCCTCCCGCACGCGGGCGGTCCGCGGCAGGTAGCCCATGGTGCCGGCGTAACCGCGGGCGAGCCACTCGCGGAAGAACCCCAGCTCGGGCCAGGCGCCGGCCGGGGCGATCCCACAGAGGTCGAACCCGATCGCCCGCGCCTTCTCCTTGATCCGTTCGGCGGTCAGCACGATTCACCGTAGGGCGGCCTGCCGCCGCCCCAGCTCTTCCCGCTCTCCTACCCTGCGACCAGCTGCCTGAGCACGTATGGCAGGATCCCGCCCGCCTGGAACGCAGCCAGCTCCTCCGGCGTGTCGATGCGAACCACTGCCTTGAACCGGCGCGTGCCCTCGGGAGACCGCGCCTCCACCGACACCTCCCCGGCCGGTTCGAGCCCGTCGGCAATCCCGGTCACGCGGTAGATCTCGGTGCCAGTGAGC
>DAOPQX010000398.1:0-3329 GCA_035348395.1 Vicinamibacterales bacterium
GGCCTGCACCTGCTGAACGGCAGCCTCGGCTGACGCTTGAACCACAAAGGACACAGAGAACACAAAGGTCGCCAGGATTGATCGCACTCGTCGCGGTGCCCCCGCTACCCAATTCCACGACACGTCTCAAGGCGCTTGCGGCGATAATGCCGGCAGGCAACCTGGTCAGCCGGACGAACGCCTGGAGGTGACGCATGCTGAGCACCATCGTGGCGTCGCTCGTGGTCTTCTCGGTCGCGTGGCGCCAGGCCGCTGGCAACCTGGCCGGGTGCGTTGCTGACAGGCAAGGCGCCGCCCTGTGCGGACCGCACTTTGTGTTCCGGCTGACGGGTGAACTCGCCTTGGGCTTCGGTGAGGGACACACCCTGACACGCGAAGGTCTTCTCTCGCAACTCCGCGCCCTGGCTGACCGCCGGGCGCGTTGACGTTCGATGATCCCCCGCACCACAGCGCCGTCCAACTCGGCACCTCTTCGTGATCTTTGTGATCTTTGTGGTCACATCGTACGTGGGCATACGAGCAGGCGATGGATGCTGCTGGTAGAATGAGCCGGCCGCAAGGTTGTTCTTCCATGTCAACCCCTCCCGTCGACCGTGACTTCATCGTCTCTACGCTCGCCGGCCTGGTGCGCCTCGACTCGATCAACCCGTCGATTGCCCCGGAGGGTGCCGGTGAGGCCGCCATCGCGCGAAGCCTCGCGCGGACCTTCGAATCCCTGGGCCTCGACGTCGAGATCCTCGAGGGCCAGGCGGGCCGCCCCTCGGTGCTGGGCACGCTGCGCGGCACGGGAGGCGGGCCCTCGCTGATGTTCAACGGCCACGAGGACACGGTCGGCGTCGAGGGGATGCCGGGGCCGTTCTCCGCCGAGATCCGCGGCAAGAGGATGTACGGCCGCGGCACCCACGACATGAAGGGAAGCCTGGCGGCGTGCGCGGGCGCGGTCAAGGCGCTGGTGGACGGGCGGGTGCGCCTGCGGGGCGACGTCGTGGTGGCGGCGGTCGCCGACGAGGAGTACGGCAGCCTGGGCACCAGGGAGGTGCTCGCGCACCGCACGGTGGATGCGGCGATCGTCACCGAGCCCACGAACCTCGCCATCTGCCTCGCGCACAAGGGATACGTCTGGATCGAGGTGGAGACGAAGGGGCGGGCCGCGCACGGCAGTCGCTTCACCGAGGGAATCGACGCGAACCTCCGCATGGGGCGGTTTCTCGCCCGGCTCGAGGGCCTGGAGCGATCGCTGCGCACCGGTCCGTCGCACCCGCTCGTTGGGCCGCCCTCGCTGCACGCCGCGCTGCTGCGCGGCGGAAGCGGCATGAGCACCTACGCGGAGCGGTGCCGGCTCACGATCGAGCGGCGCACCGTTCCGGGTGAGACCGAGCGGTCGGTTTTCGAGCCGCTGATGGCCGCCGCCGCGGGCCTGCACTCGGAAGACCCGTCGTTCGTCGCGTCGGTGCGAAGCGTGTTCGCGCGCAACCCCTGGGAGGTGTCGCCGGACGCGGCCATCGTGCGCGTCCTCGCCGACGCAGCCACGGGAGTGCTCGGCGAGCGCCCCGCCTTCATCGGCGACACGCCGTGGATGGACGCCGCGCTGCTGGCAGAGGCCGGGGTCGAGACGGTGGTCATGGGGCCGACCGGCGCGGGCGAGCACTCGGCCGTGGAATGGGTTGACCTCGACAGCGTGGTCACCTTCGCGGAACTCCTGGCGACGGCGGCGATTCTCTATTGCGGAACGGAGCAGGGCTGAAGCCCTGCTCTACGAGGAGCACTGAAAGCAGGGCCAAAGCCCTGTCTACGGGAAGATATGGAAGATACGGGAGAGTGGTCATGAACCCGGCACGGCGGCAGGCCGCCATCCTCGATCTCGTCGACCGGGAGCGGATCGACAGCCAGCGCGTCCTGCGACAGCGCCTGCGGGCGCGCGGCATCGTCGCGACCCAGACAACGATTTCACGCGATCTGAAGGCGCTCGGGCTCGTGAAGCGCGCCGCCGACGGGGCCTACGCCCGCCCGGGGCAGGAGGGAGGAGCGCCGATCGAGGCGCGGCTGGCCCAGCTCTCGCGAGTTCTCGGCCGCTCGGTGGCCCGCGCCACCCGCGTCCAGCAGCTCGTCGTGCTGCGGACGCCGCCCGGGGAGGCGCAGCAGGTGGCGGTGGCGATCGACCGGGCGGCACTCGACGAGATCGTCGGCACCATCGGGGGTGACGACACCGTCCTGATCATTGCGGGCAGCTCGAGGCAGGCCAGGGCCTTCCTTGGCCGGCTCGAGGCCCTGGTCGCGGGAGGGAAGTAGGGGGCAAGGGGCAGCGGCTTCCCGCTTCAGCGCGGAACCTCGGCTGCAGTCAGCCACTTCCCGAGCGCGTCGGCCAGCTCGCTGCAGGCGCGGTCGACGGCCGGGGAGAGCGGCGCGTTCAGTTCGAGGACGGCAGGCTGGATCCCGATGAGCGCGACCCGGCAGCCCAGCTCCGCGATGAGGAACTTCGCGAAGACCGAGGGCGGGAGGGTGTGGGTGGAGGCGCTGAGGCCGTCGGCCTCCTGCCAGTCGATCCAGGCGGTGGCGCCCGGCGGGCGGCCCTGGTCGGCGGCGTCGATCTGAAGGACGAGGTCGGGTCGGAATCGCCGGAGGGGACCGCTGAAGTTCTCGGGGGCGAGGCCGCCGTCGAGCAGGAGCAGGCCGGGAGTGGCCGGCAGGCGCGCGGCCAGCTCCCTCACAACGTGCGGGCCCGCTCCATCGTCGCCGTTCAGCTGGTTGCCGACGCCGATGATCGCGATTCGGGCGGGGCGAGGAGAGGGAAGAGCCAGCATCACACCCCCTGGCCAGGCGGCGCCGCGGCCTCGCGCTCGCGCAGCACGGCGAGGTCCTCGTCGCGCCCGAAGGTGTGGAGGAACTGCTCGCGCGCCAGGCCAGCCAGCTCCCACTGTTCGTGCGACATCGAGAGGCTGTCGAAGTTGCAGCTCACCACGCACTGGGCGCAGTAGGTGCACCGGTCGGCGTGGAACTTCATCGCGAACCGCTTGGTGGCCTTGTCCACCACGATCAGCTCGAGCGCCCGGGCGGGGCAGTCGCGCATGCAGATCTTGCAGCCGGTGCAGCGTGACGGCTCGAAGACGAGCAGGCCGCGCAGCCGGCCAGGGGCCTCCCGGCGTTCGAAGGGGTAGAGTTCGGTCGCGGGACGCTTGAACAGCGCCCGCGATACATCCCCGAGCATGGCACCGATTCGCATGGTGAACCTCGAAATCTCCGGGGGGCCTCCGCCCCGCGTCAACCACTCACAGCCTTCACCGCCGTGAGGAGTGAAATCGATCCGCTCCGCTAGCCCCTAGCTCCTAGCC